>NZ_CAUQHZ010000007.1:0-189817 GCF_963518075.1 uncultured Plantibacter sp. | reverse complement strand
TCGAACCCCGCATGCCAGCCCGGAGCGCCGGGCAGGAGGAGCCGGACGCCGATCTCGATCGCCGTCTCACACGCGGCGACGAGGTCAGCCGAGACGAGCCGGGGCCGCCAGCGTTCCAGCGCACTTCCGAGCACACGGGAGGCGGGCACCGCGGAGGGATCCTCGGACTCGGCATCGGCCGACGTCGAGCCCGAGCCACTGGACCACTCGCTGCCGAGGATGCGGCGCTGCAGTTCGGTCGGCCCCACCCGGTCCAGAACCGCTGACAGCGCGCCCGCAGGGCCGAGCGCACCGATCACGAGCCCGGCCACGCCGTCGCCCGGTTCGGCGATCATCGTCCAGGCCGCCCGAGCGAACGCCGCCCGGATCCCGGCGGTGCCGACGTCATCATCGGCCTCCAAGACGGGCTCGGCACCTCCATCTGCGCCAGGGCTGCCCGCGGCCTCGACCGGTTCCAGGCCGCCGAGGCCTCGGACGAGGCGTTCGACCAACCCGCGGTCCAAACCGAACCACGCACTCATGAGATGCCCTTCCGCAGGAAGAGGGCGCGCCCCAAGTGCTCGGCTGCGGGGCTATTGGCGCCGTCGAGGTCGGCGAGCGTCCAGCTCAATCGGAGGATCCGGTCGTAGCCACGCATGGTGATGCCTCCCCGCTCGAGGGAGCGGTCCAACGCGCTGGTGACGGTTCTGGGCAGCCGCATCCGCGGGCTCCTGAGCCAGGTGCCGCTCGCCTGTGCGTTCGTGGTCCAGCCGCTGCCGGCCAACCGCTCGGCACTCGCGGCCCGCACCGCCTCGACGCGGGAACGAGCCTCGGCGGTGGAGACCTCACCCTCCTGCGAGAGACTCGTCAGTGCCGAGGTGATCCGGTGCACCCGCACGCGGATGTCGATCCGGTCGAGGAGCGGCCCCGAGATCCGCCCGAGATAGCGTCGACGGGCCTGCGGTGGACAGGTGCAGACGCCGTCCGTCGTGCCGTACTGACCGCAGGGGCAGGGGTTCGCGGCGAGGACGAGTTGGAAGGCGGCTGGGAACGTCGCGCTGCCGTGCGCACGATGAACGGTGACCACGCCGGCTTCGAGTGGCTGACGCAGTGAGTCGAGGACGTCGGCGCGGAACTCAGGTGCTTCATCGAGGAAGAGCACGCCGTGCGCCGCGCGCGCGGCTGCTCCGGGCCGGATCTGGCGCGAACCGCCACCGATGATCGCCGCCGCCGATGACGAGTGGTGCGGGCTCTCCCACGGTGGTCGTCGGGCGAGCGCGCCGTCCGGCGGCAGACCGATGAGCGAGCGGAGGCAGCTGACCTCGACCGCGGCCTCGGGCTCGAGGTCGGGAAGGATCTCGGGGAGCCGCGCGGCCAGCATGGTCTTGCCGGCACCGGGAGGTCCGATCATCATGACGTGGTGCCCGCCGGCCGCCGCGGCGACCATCGCGTCGACCGCCTCCGGTTGTCCGACCACGTCCGCGAGATCGAGTGGGTCGGGCGTGGGCAACCGATCGACCCGCTGTCGGACGGGTTCGAGGTCGATCGCGGAGAGTTCTGCGCCGTGCCAGATCGCCGCATCGCGCAGCGAGGTCGCCCCGATCACCGTGACGCCGGGCACGAGCTGCGCCTCCTCGACATTGGCGGTCGGCACCATCACCGCGTGGTAGCCGGCGCGGGCGACGGCGAGGACGGCCGGCAGCACGCCGACGAGCGGACGGAGTCGACCGTCGAGCCCGAGCTCACCGAGGTGGACGACCCGCTCTGCGGACTCCCGGCGCACCAGGCCGCCCACGGCGAGACAGGCGATCGCCATGGAGAGGTCGAATGCGCTCCCCTGCTTGGGCAGCGACGCGGGAGACAGGTTGATCGTGAGCTTGCCGCCGGGCAGCTCGCAGCCGGAGTTCGCCGTCGCACTCTTGATGCGGTGCGCGGCCTCCCCGAGCGATTTGTCGGGAAGACCGACGATCGCCATACCCGGCACGGTCGCGGCGGCAGACGCCTCGACCTCCACGATCGCGCCCGTGAGGCCGGCGAGTGCGACCGACCACGTGCGTGCGACGGCCATCAGGAGACTCCCCGCAGGTGCTGGAGTCGCATGTCGCCTTCGGACGGCAGCACGATGCCGACGACGTCGACGCGCATCCGCCTCGAACGCGGTCGGTGCTCAGCACACCAGGCGCCGGCGAGGCGACCGATCCGGGCCAGTTTGCTCGGCGTGACCGCCTCCGCGGGATCACCGAAGCCGACGCCCGAACGGGTCTTCACCTCGACGAAGACCAGCGTGCCGTCGTCGTCCGCGACAAGATCGAGTTCACCCTGCGGGCATCGCCAATTGCGGTCGAGGATGCGGTATCCACACGCCTCGAGATGATCCGCCGCCACCTGCTCGCCGCGTCGGCCGAGCTCGTCCTTCCGTGCCATGTGCACCTCCTGGCATCCAGCCAAGCGTGCAGACGAGGCTCGTTACCCGGAGGTGGGTCTGTCGTCGACGAGCGCGCGGCGAAGCGCGCCTGTGGAGCGCTGTCGGTCGCAGGGGCCTCGCCCTACTCGTCGAGCGTGAGTTCCTTCGGGAGTTCGAAGTCGCGCGAGGACAGCTGCTCGACGTTGACGTCCTTGAACGTGAGCACTCGGACGCTCTTGACGAAGCGGTCGGACCGGTAGACGTCCCACACCCAGACGTCGGTCATGGAGAGCTCGAAGTAGAAGTCGTTCGCCGTGTCGCGTCGCACGAGGTCGACCTCGTTGGCGAGGTAGAACCGGCGCTCGGTCTCGATCACGTACTTGAACTGCCCCACGACATCGCGATACTCGCGGTAGAGGGCCAGTTCGACCTCGCGGTCGTAGTCTTCGAACTCGTCTTCGTCCATGGTCTCTCCAGTCTACGTGTAGGCGGGCAGCCAGCTGCTCCGGTGGTGGAGGGTCAGGCCGTGCTCGGAGAGGGCCGACAGATGCTGCGCCGAGCCGTATCCCTTGTTGCCCTCCCACCCGTACTCCGGCAGTGCCTCGTGCAACTCGATCATCAGTCGGTCGCGGTGCACCTTGGCGAGCACGGACGCAGCGGCGACCGACGCGCAATCCCGATCCGCTTTGACCCTCGTGGTGATGGTGAGCGGTCGCTGGAGCGCCCGGCTCAGCCAGTCGCTGTTGCCGTCGAGCAGGACGGTGGACCCGGTGACGTCCGCGCCGACGGCGTGCAGTTCGAGCAGCGCCCGACGGCCGGCGAGTCCGAGGCACGCGGTGATGCCGAGCTCGTCGACCTCCGCCGGGCTCGCGAGTCCGACGGCCCCGTACAACACCCACTCGCGGGCCAGCGGTTCCAGGCGGGTCCTCGCTCGCTCGCTCAACAGCTTCGAGTCGCGGAGGCCCTCAGGGAACGGCCCGCACGCCGGGGCGACCACCGCGGCGCCGACGGCCACCGGGCCGGCGATCGCTCCGCGACCCACCTCGTCCATGCCGATGACCGACGGGACACCCGCAGCGAACAGTTCGTGCTCGACCTCGAGGGTCGGTTCGCTGACGGCCATCACTCCTCTTCTGGGGCGGGGATGCCCTGGAAGACGGTCGGGTAGTTGTCGAGCCAGGCCCAGTTGCTGGACGGCCAGGTGATGACGAACGCGCGCCCGACGACGTTGTCGATCGGGACGAAGCCCCCACCGGGGGTGTCGCCGTTGTACCGGGAGTCCTTCGAGTTGTACCGGTTGTCGCCCATGACCCAGAGCGAGCCCTCCGGGACGACGATGTCGAACGGGTCTCCGGACACCTTCTCGGTGCCGGCCGGGAGTTTCACGTACGGTTCGTTCAGCGGCACCCCGTTGACCGTCATCTGCCCGAGCGGGTTGCAGCACGACACGTGGTCGCCGGGCAGGCCGATGACGCGCTTGATGAGGTGGTCGTCACTGTCGGGAGCGACGAGGCCGAAGATCGACAGCACCCATTCGACGGCTGCGGTGACGGGAGGCTGCGGAGCCTCGACCGTCTGCGGGAGCCAACCGCCCGGATCTTGGAAGACGACCACGTCGCCACGGTTCAGCGAGACCACGTCGGGGACGAGCTCGTTCACCAGGATGCGGTCCTGGATCTGCAGCGTGTTCTCCATCGACCCGGACGGGATGTAGAACGACCGCACGAGGAAGGTCTTGATGAGGAAGGAGACCAGCAGCGCGACCACGAAGATGATCAGGAGGTCGCGAAGGAAGAGCAGCGCTCCGCGTTTGCCGCGGGGGCGCTGCTGGTGGTCGGGCGACGCGTCTGCCGCCAGGGAATTGTCTGTCATTTAACCGCCTGAGCTCCCCACCAGCTTATCCGGTGGGGAGCTCAGGAATGATCGCGGAGGGCGACCGGGAGGACGACTAGTTGTCGCGCTTCTCCTTGATCTTCGCCTTCTTGCCACGGAGCTCGCGGAGGTAGTACAGCTTCGCGCGACGGACGTCACCGCGGGTGACGACCTCGATGTGGTCGATGTTCGGGGAGTGGACCGGGAAGGTACGCTCGACGCCGACCTGGTAGCTCACCTTGCGGACCGTGAAGGTCTCGCGGACACCCTCGTTGGAGCGGCCGATGACGACACCCTGGAAGACCTGGATACGGGACTTGTTGCCCTCGATGATGTTCACGTGCACCTTGACGTTGTCGCCGGCGCGGAAGTCGGGGATGTCCGACTTGAGGGATGCTGCATCGACTGAGTCGAGAATGTGCATGATGATTCCATCTCTGCGACCGCCACAGGTCGACCGCTGAATACGTTCGGAAGGAAGGGTGTGCCCGATGCCGGCGTTCCCCTGTGGCAGAACTGCGGAGGCACAAACAGCAATTGTGTCATGAAAGGGCCCCGGATGGGAAACCGGGCCCCGGACGGCGCGGTCGACAGCGGTGGAGACGACCGCTCAGCGGCGCTCGTCGGGCTTCGACTCCTCGATCACGATGAACTCGCCGCCGTCGATCGGACCGGGATCGAACCGCGGCTGCGGCGGGATCGCCGATCCGGGCATCGTGCCTGGCCCGGCTGCAGCGGCCATGCGCTCGAATTCGGCCATCGTCTCCCGAGCCCGGCGTGCCGTCTCGGAGATGAGTTGCGCGATGACGCCCCAGAAGGCGGCGAGGCCGGCGACGACGCCGAGGACCGCCCAGAGGGCGACGCCCGAGCTGAAGGAGCCGAAGCAGATGATCGTGACGTGCCAGAGCGTGAGCAGGCCGACGTCCGTCCAGGACACGAGCTTCGTCGTCCGGACGCTGGCCCTGGCGGAGATGAGGAACGCGATCGCGGCCAGCGCGATGGCGAGGATCGGCATGGCGATGAAGAGCCCGAAGAGGCTCCAGCCGCTCTCACCGAAGAGTCCCCATCCGACGAACGGCCAGGCGGGCAGCACGAAGATCGCGGCGAATCGCCAGTAGTAGAACGCCCGACGGATGATCATGCCTTCAGGCTACCGCCGGGCTCCTGAGCGCGCACTGGTCGTTCGCTGTCGGCCGATGTCCGTTCCGGCTCGAGTGGTCAGAGGAGCTTGCGCTGCAGCGCCCAGGCGGCGAGTTCATGGCGGGAGGACAGCTGCAGCTTGCGCAGCACGCTCGACACATGGGTCTCCACGGTCTTCACGGAGATGAACAGCTCCGTCGCGACCTCCTTGTAGGCGTAGCCGCGGGCGATGAGGCGCATGACCTCCTGCTCACGGGCGGACAGCCGGTCGAGCTCGTCCACGGACTCCGCGGTCTCCCCCGTCACGGCGCCGAAGGCGTCCAGGACGAATCCTGCGAGCCGGGGTGAGAAGACCGCGTCGCCGTCGTCGACCCGTCGTGCGGCCTCGGCGACCTCGGCCCCCGAGGAGCTCTTCGTGATGTAGCCGCGTGCACCGGCCCTGATGACCCGGACGACGTCCTCGGCGGCGTCCGAGACGCTGAGCGCGAGGAACCGGGTGGCGGGCGCGGTGGTCACCGAGCCGGCGATCACGTCCGCGCCACCGCCGCCGGCGCCACCCGGCAGGTGGACGTCGAGCAGCACGACCTGCGGGCGGGTCTCCCCGATCACCCGGATCGCCTCCTCCACGTCGCCGGCCTCGCCCAGCACCTCGATGCCGGGATCGAGTTCGCTGCGCAGCCCGGAACGGAAGATCGAATGGTCGTCGACGATCACGACGGTCAGTGGTCGGTCGCTCATGGTCGGCTCCTCGGAACGGTCGGGACGGTGTCGGGCTGCGGCGCCGTCGCCGCGGCGTCGTGGACGGGCAGGACGAGACGGACCTCGGTACCTCGTCCGCCTGGCCTCGAACGGATGGTCGCCTCGCCACCGATGCGCTGCATGCGGCCGATGATCGACTCCCGCACCCCGAGGCGGTCCCGCGGGACCTGTTCCAGGTCGAAGCCGGGGCCGCGGTCGGAGATCGACACCTCGATCCGCTGCGGTGCCGTCTCCAGATAGACGGAGACGTCGCCGCCGGCGTGACGTGCCGCGTTGAGCACGGCCTCCCGTGCGGCGGCGAGGAGCGGCTCCGGAGCGTCGTCGATCGCACGCCCGACCGCGACGACGTCGACGCGCACCGCGTAGTCGGCCTCCACCGCGGCCGCGATGGTCCGCAGCTCGGTCGCGAGGTCGCCCGTCGGAGCGGTCCCGCCGGAGAAGAGCCAGTTCCGCAGCTCGCGCTCCTGCGCCCTGGCGAGACGGGACGCCTCGCTCCCCGGACCGGCCTGCTGCTGGATGAGCGCGAGCGTCTGGAGCACGGAGTCGTGCAGGTGCGCTGCGATCTCGGCGCGCTCGGCCTCGCGCATCCGCGTGGCGCGCTCGTCGGCGAGGTCGCGATTGAGCTGGAGCGCCCACGGGGCGATGACCACGGCGACCCCGAGGAGCACGGCGATCGCGGCGACGATGACCGTCCACATGTTCGGGCGGTCACCGGTGACGAAGAACAGGAGGATGCCGAGGACGACGAGGACCAGCGCTCCGAGCACGCGGATCAGGAGGGCACGTGAGCCCTCACCGCGACCACGCTCGCCGAACTGCCGCCAGGCGAGTGCAGCTCCCGCGAGGACGACGATGACGGGGATGACGGCCTCGAGTGGGATGTCCAGCCCGGTCCGGGTCGCGATCAGCGCGGTCCCGGCCGCGAGCAGGGCGATCCCGAGCAGCACCTCCGTGATCGGCGCGCGACGGGGGCCGTCGAGGTCGTCTCCTTCGTCGGTCGAGGCCGGCCGGAGCAGGTGCTCCCGAGGATCGAGCGGTGCGTCCGCGCCCTGCGTCGGCGTCATGACCCACAGCCACACGTAGAGGAGCAGGCCCGCTCCGCCGCAGCACGCGAGGATGACGGTCGCCGTCCGCACCGCAGCGACGGGGAGACCGGTGTGCTCGGCGAAGCCGGCGCAGACACCGCCGAGCAAGCGGCGCCTCGGACGGATCATCACCTCGGTTCCCATGGAGCCATCCAAGCAGTTCGGGGTGCGGTCGGCACCCTGAGACGGCAGGATCAGGGTGCACTCAGGGTCATGCCGGATGGGCCCGACCCGGACGCTTCGCCAGAATCGGACCATGACGAACCACAGCACGCCGCCCACCGGAGCAGAACCGGGGGCACCAGCCCCGCAGGATCCGACGACCCGCTTCTTCGACTGGTGGCGGTCCACCGGTCTCCGTCGCTCGAGCGACTCGTGGCTCGGCGGTGTCGCCGGGGGTGTCGCGGCCCGGCTCGGCCTCGATCCGATGATCGTGCGCGGAGCCCTCATCGTCATCGCGATCCTGGGCGGGCCGGTCCTCTTCGTCTACGCCGCGGGCTGGGCGCTCATCCCCGACCAGCAGGGGCGGATCCACCTCGAGCGTGCGATCCGGGGCGTCTTCGACCCGGCGATCGTCGCGATCGGCATCCTCGCGGTCCTCACCGTCGTGCCGTTCATGCGCGGCCTCTGGTGGGACGGCGTGCCGCATGCGTGGAACCTGCCGGGGTGGCTGGAGTCGACCATGACCGCCGGTTGGGTGATCGCTCTGGTCGCCGCAGCGGTCTGGCTGATCGTGATGTTCTCCCGCCGCGACCCTGGGCGGTCGACTCCGCCTGAGACACCGCCACAGCGCGACCCGTGGACCAGCGACGCCTCGATCCCGAAGCCGACGGCGCCATCGCCCACGGCCTCCCCTTCGGGCCCTGCCGGCTCGGCCCCGGCCTCCCCCGGTGCCGCGAACCCGGTGTCGCTCGCGAAGGCCGACGGTTCGCCTGGTGATGCGAGCGCGACCGTCCCACTCCCTGGAGCCACCACCACCACCGCGTGGGACGGGGCTCCGCGCCAGCAGCGCGGCTGGACGAGTCAGGAGTTCCGGGACGAGATGAGCCGCCAGCGAGCCGAGCAGCGGGCCGAACGCGAGACGAGGGCGCGGGAGCACCGGTCGAAGCAGCCGGGAGCAGCTTTCGTGGCGATCACCCTCGGACTGGCGCTGCTCGCCGGTGCCGGCGCGGCCGTCATCGCGGCGAGCGCCGGGTTCTCGGTCCCGGTCGTCGTGGTCATCGGGCTCGCCGCAGCGCTCGGTGCGCTCGCCGTCGCGACGATCATCGCGGGCATCAGCGGACGGGAGAGCGGCTGGCTCGGGCTCTTCACGTGGGCCGCTGTGATCTCCTTGCTCGCCACCGGCGTGTTCCCACTCGGCTCCTCCTTCCTGCCGGTCGGACGCACGACCTGGACCGTGACGTCGACGGATGCGGACGACCGACGCGGCTACGTGATGATCGCCGGCCAACCCACGCTCGACCTCGGTGAACTCGCCGACGACGACGCGTTGCGCGGTGGCACGATCGACGTGTGGATCCTCGCAGGCGAGGTAGACGTGCTCATCCCCGAGGACGTGCCGGTGATCGTCGAGTTCTCAGCGATCGCGGGCACCCTGGAGACGGGACACGACGGTCGGGACCGGACGGACCGACGCGGCGGAGCCCTCTTCCAGGATGAGGCACGGTACGGACAAACGGCGTCAGGAGACACGACGCGGGTACGGGTGTGGACGGTCGCCGGCAGCGCTGTGGTGACCGAGGAAGCGGAGGCGGGACGATGAGCGAGCTGGACGACCGGACCGGAGCGGCAGACATGTCGTCCCCAGCCGACGCGGCGACGGGATCGGCTCCGTCGGAGACCGATCAGACGGCCACCACGGAGTCGACCAGAGCGCAGCCGACCACTGCACAGACGGCAGATGAGCCGAGGACCGATGTCGGCCCGAAGGATCGAGGCGGTCGACCACCGCGCTTCGGCACGATCCTCTGGGGCGTACTCCTGCTCGTCTTCGCCGGCGCCATGCTCGTCACCAACCTCACCGAGGTGCGCATCGACCCCCTGGGGTGGATCACCGGGGCGATCATCGCGACCGGGGCAGTCCTCGTCATCGCCGGCATCGCCGCCGCCGTGCGGCGTCGGCCCTGACAGCCGTCACGCACAGCACCCCTGGGCGCTCAGGCGTCCGGCTCGTCGGCGGGCAGCAGATCCGGGCGGACCTCGCGGGTCCGCTCGATCTGCTGCTGACGACGCCAGGTGGCGATCGCACCGTGGTTGCCGCTCAGCAGCACCGGCGGTACCGGGAGTCCTCGCCACTCGGCAGGCTTCGTGTAGCTCGGGTACTCGAGCAACCCGTCTTCGTGCGACTCCTCGACGAGACTCTCGGGGTTGCCGACGACCCCCGGGACGAGCCGACCGATCGCCTCGATCATCGCCATCACCGCGACCTCTCCCCCGTTGAGGACGTAGTCGCCAAGGCTCACCAGGCGGACCCGCGCTCGGCTGGCGGTATGGTCGAAGACGCGGTGGTCGATGCCCTCGTACCGGCCGCAGCCGAAGACGAGGTGCGGCTCGGCCGCGAGCTCGCGGGCCATCGCCTGCGTGAACACCTCACCCGCCGGAGACGGGAAGATGACCAGCGGCTCCTCCTCGGTGTCGTCACCCAGGATGCCGTCGAGCGCCTCACCCCAGGGCTCCGGCTTCATGACCATGCCGGCTCCCCCGCCGTACGGGGTGTCGTCGACGGTGCGGTGACGGTCGTGCGTCGAATCCCGCAGGTCGTGGACGTCCAGTTCGATGAGCCCGCTCTGCTTCGCTTTGCCGAGCAGCGAGAGGTCCAGGGCATCGAAGAAGGTCGGGAAGATCGTGACGATGTCGATGCGCATGAGGAGCAGTCTATTCGCGCGACGGTCGTCGTCCCGGTCGCGTCGGTCAGCCCGACAGTCCGGCCAAAGCCTCCTCGTAGCGGTCGACCACGAGGTCGACGATGCCGGGATCGGGCACCTCTCCGAGGTGGAGGAGCGGCGGCGTCACGAAGTCCGCTCCCGCCTCCTCGAGCAGCCTCGCGAAGTAGCCGGGCGCCAACAGGTAGGTGGCGATGATGACCCGCCCTCGCGGTCGGCTCGTTCGGGCCGCTGCCACCGCATCGGGCACCGACGGCTGAGCCGCGGAGACGAACGCCGTCTCGACCGGAACACGCAGCCGCGATTCCAGCCGACGTCCCATGTCGACGCAGTCGGCGACGGCCCTGGCGTCGGTGGACCCGGCCGCTCCGAGCACGATCCGATCATCCGGCGTCACGTGCAGCACCTCCAGTCTCCTGGCGAGGACCGCTACGAGGCGGTCGTCCGGTCCCATCGCCCGTCCGAGTGCCGTCGGCCGATCCGTCGCCTCGAGGTCCTCGACGAGGTCGACGTGGACGTGGAACCCCGCTGACAGGAGCAACGGCACGACCACCGCGGGCCGCTCGGGCTCGATCGAGCCGAGGGTGGCCGGGACGTCGGGTTGCTGGACGTCGACGAAGCCGCCCGCGACGTGGAGGTCGGCACGCGATCGTCCGACGGCGTCGACGAGCGCGGCGACGGAGGCCTGTCCGATCGGGCAACTCGTCCCGTGGGACACGGCCAGGAGCGCAGGACTCGTCCGCGTACGCGTCTGCGGGCGGCGCACCGCGGGCTCAAGCAGGGTCATGCGTCCTCCCCCAGCTCGATCTCCACGAACCCGCCCACGATGCGGGTGCGGAAGGTCTGGAGGAAGAGGTTCGGGTCGGTGAAGCACTCACCCGTGCCGAGGTCGTACACCTGCTTGTGCAGCGGTGACGCGATCGTCGGTCGCGCCCCTCGGGAACCGACGATGCCGCGAGCCATCACCGGCGCGGCCGTGTGCGGGTCCCGATGGTCGACGGCGTAGACCTCCTCGGCCCCGATGCGGAACACCGCGATCTGCCGGGCGCGGAGCAACGCCACCTCGCCCCAGGAGAGCTCGAGGTCGTCGATGGCGCAGACGCGTCGCCACTCGGCGAGCGCCGTCCACCCGGTGTGCTCCTGCATCGCGATGCTCATCGTCGGCCTCCTGGTCGTGCGTCGGAGCACCGACGCTACGGGCGGGGTGTTTCGTCGGATCACCCGTGACGTTTCGGTGAGGTGAAACCGACCTCACATCCGCCCGGGCGTCGTGTGCGGTCCTGGACGCGTTCGGGACACATGCGGGCAACGGTCCGGAAACGCCGCGTCAGTACGCTCGCTGGAACACGAGCCGAGGGGGCCCATGATGATCGATCCCACCGCAGGAGATCTGCCGCGTCGCGTCGTCGTGGTCGGCGGCGGCCCGGCCGCGCACCGTCTGGTCGATGCCCTGCACAGTCGCGACGCCGGGCGCACCATGCACATCACGGTCGTCTGCGAGGAGCTCCACCGTCCCTACGATCGCGTGGCGCTGAGCAAGCGTCTCGACGACGCGGCGATCGATCTCACGCTCGCGCCGACGGGCGTCTGGGACGAGCAGCACGTGTCGCTGCTGCTGGGCGAACGCGCCGAACGGATCGACCGCAAGGCCCGGACGGTGCACACCTCCCTGGGGCGGGTCGTCGCGTACGACGAGCTGATCCTGGCGACCGGCTCCTCGGCCCCGGTGCCCGAGATCGACGGTTCGGAACACGCCCTCGTCTACCGGACGATCGACGACGTGGACCTGCTGGTGTCGGAGATTGCGCGCATCGGCTCTCTGCGAGGTCGTCCCGCCCGGGTGATCGTCGCCGGCGGCGGGTTGCTCGGGCTCGAGGCTGCCGGTGGTGCGGCACGGCTCGGTGCCGAGGCGAGCGTCGTGCACTCCGGGTCGTGGCTCATGTCCGCCCAGCTGGACGAGGGAGCCGGTCGAGCCCTCGGGCGCATCATCGGCGGCCAGGGCATCGGTCTGCACCTGGGGACGAGGCCCCGGTCGATCCTCGTGGACGAGCAGGGTGGTGTCTCGGGCGTGAAGTTCTCGAGCGGCCAGCAGGTCGACGTCGACATCGTGGTGTTCGCGATCGGTATCCGCGCCAGGGACGAGCTGGCCCGCGATGCCGGGATCGAGCTCGGTGACCGCGGTGGTGTCGTGATCGGGACCGACTGCAGGACGTCTGCGCCTGGTGTCTGGGCCATCGGCGAGGTCGCCTGCTTCGACGGTCGATGCACCGGCCTCGTCGCGCCGGCGAACGCGATGGCCGAGGTCGTCGCGGATCGGCTGCTCGGTGGCGAGGCGGAGTTCACGACCGTCGACGACGCCACCAAACTGAAGCTCTCCGGTGTCGACGTCGCGAGTTTCGGCGACGCACTCGCGCGCACCGAGCAGAGTCTCGAGATCGTGTACGCGGACCCGGCGCGTGGGCTGTACCAGAAGCTCGTCATGACGGACGACGCCAAGACCCTTCTGGGCGGGGTCTTCGTCGGCGACGCCTCGCCCTACGCCTCGCTGCGTCCGCTTCTCGGCGCTGAGCTGTCGAGTGAGCCGGCCGCCTACCTGTCGGCCTCAGGGATCGAAGCACCGGCCGGGGACGAGCTCCCCGACGCAGCGCTCGTCTGCGCATGCAACGCCGTCGCCGCGGGGACCGTCCGCGACGCGATCGCGGGCGTGCACGGCGAGGCGTGCACCGAGCTGGGGGCGCTCAAGACCTGCTCCCGTGCCGGGACCCAGTGCGGCTCCTGCGTCCCGCTCGTGAAGAAGATCCTCGAGACGGAGCTGACGAAGTCCGGCATCGCCGTCTCGCGCGCACTCTGCGAGCACTTCGAACTGTCCCGCCAGGAGCTGTTCGAGACCATCCGGGTGCTCGGCCTCACCTCCTTCGACGAGATCCTCGCGCGCTACGGCACCGGACGCGGCTGCGACGTGTGCAAGCCGGTGATCGGTTCCATCCTGGCCAGCCAGCAGGGTGGGTACATCCTCGATGGCGGCCGGGGGACGCTGCAGGACACGAACGACCGGGCGCTCGCGAACATGCAGAAGGACGGCACCTACTCGGTGGTCCCCCGGATCCCCGGTGGCGAGATCACGCCGCAGAAGCTCGCGGTCATCGCACAGGTCGCCACCGACTACGGGCTGTACACGAAGATCACGGGCGGTCAACGCATCGACCTGTTCGGCGCCCGCCTCGAACAGCTGCCCGACATCTGGCGCATCCTCGTCGACGCCGGCTTCGAGTCCGGACAGGCGTACGGGAAGTCGCTCCGCAACGTGAAGAGCTGTGTCGGGTCCAGCTGGTGCCGTTTCGGTGTGCAGGACTCCGTGGGCATGGCGGTCCACCTCGAACTCCGGTACCGCGGCCTCAGGGCACCGCACAAGTTCAAGTTCGGGGTCTCCGGCTGCGCGCGCGAGTGCGCCGAAGCACGTGGCAAGGATGTGGGGATCATCGCCACCGAGCAGGGCTGGAACCTGTACGTCGGCGGCAACGGAGGGTTCCAGCCGACCCACGCGCAGCTCCTCGCCGGAGACCTCGACGACGAGACGCTCATCCGGTACATCGACCGCTACCTCATGTACTACATCCGGACGGCGGATCGACTGCAGCGCACCGCCAGGTGGA
This sequence comes from uncultured Plantibacter sp., assembly GCF_963518075.1. NCBI lineage: Bacteria > Bacillati > Actinomycetota > Actinomycetes > Micrococcales > Microbacteriaceae > Plantibacter > uncultured Plantibacter sp. Next base: position 176,043 of record NZ_CAUQHZ010000007.1, on the reverse strand, counting down.
TGGAGGACCTCGACGGCGGACTCGACCACGTGCGGGAGGTCGTCGTCGAGGACTCCCTCGGACTCGCCGCCGAACTCGAACAGGCCATGGCCGCCCATGTGGACGGGTACGAGGACGAGTGGGCGGCGACCCTCGCCGACCCGGAGCGCCTCCGCCGGTTCCGTTCCTTCGTCAACGAGCCGGGCGACGCCGAACCACGACTCGCGCGGGTCGCGGAGCGAGGCCAGTACCGGCCCGCGACGACGGAGGAGATCGAGCGCGGCGAGGCCGTCTATCTCGCAGGGCCTACCATTCCAGTGAGGGAAGGGGCGTAGATGTCGGGTCCAGGCAGGGTCACGCTCGTCGGCGGCGGACCGGGCGATCCCGCGCTGCTGACCGTCGCCGCCGTCGAGGCCCTCCGCGACGCGGACGTGGTCCTCTACGACCGGCTCGCACCCCACGACACCCTCCCCGAGCTCGCCCCGAACGCGCTCCTCGTCGACGTCGGCAAGCGCCCCGGTCATCACCCGATCGGACAGGACGGCATCGAGACCGTCATGGTGCAACACGCGCTCGACGGCGCGGCGGTCGTCCGCCTCAAGGGAGGCGACCCGTACGTCTTCGGGCGCGGCAGCGAGGAAGTCCTGGCCTGCCACCGCGCGGGCGTCCCCGTCCGCGTGATCCCGGGCGTCTCGAGTTCCGTCGCCGTGCCCGCGGCGGCAGGCATCCCCCTCACCCACCGGAACCTGAGTCACCTCTTCACCGTCGTCAGCGGTCACGCTCCGCTCTCCGACGAGGAACACCGTCACCTCGCCGGCCTCGGTGGGACGATCGTCGTCCTCATGGGCGTCGGCACGCTGCCCTCCATCTCCCACGGGCTCCTCACCTCGGGGCTCGCCGCCGACACCCCCGTCGCGATCATCGAGCGCGGCTACAGCGAGACCCAGCGCACCACCGTGGCAGACCTCGGGACGATCCTCCACGTCGCCGCAGCCGCCGGTGTGCGGTCACCGGCGGTCATCGTGATCGGCCACGTCGTCGCCTTCGCCTTCGACGGTGACGCCGAGGCCTCGGAACTGCTGGCGCGGGCCGAACGTCTGGGGGCATCGGCGTGACCGACATCACGCCACCGACCGCCGACCCCGGCCCGGATGTCACGACCCCGGTTCCGGGATTCCGCGCGGACCAGCTCGAGGGCTTCCGGATCGGGGTGACGAGCGACCGCCGATCGCAGGACCTCATCGACGCCTTCGAGCGACGCGGTGCCACCGTCGTGCACGCACCGACGCTGCGGATCGCACACGCACAGCACGACGAACCGCTCATCGACGACACCCGCGACATCATCGCCGCACGCCCCGACGTCCTGCTCGCCACGACCTCGTACGGCATCCGACGGTGGTTCGAGGTCGCGGACGCCGCGGGACTCGGCGACGAACTCCTCGAAGCGCTGGCCGAGACGGCCATCCTCGTCCGTGGGCCCAAGGCACGCGGTGCCATCCGAGCCGCCGGCCTGAACGACGTGGGCATGAGCGACCGCGAGACCACCGCCTCCCTCGTCGACAAGGTTGTCGCCGACTACCCGGCCGGTCTCCGCGTCGCCGTCCAGCTCCACGGGTACACCGACGAGCGCCAGCTCGAACGGCTCCGTGCCGTCCATCAGGAGGTGCACACGGTCGCCCCGTACCGGTGGACGGACCCCGACGCGACCGACGAGCGCGTGCGGCGACTCGTCGAGGCGATCGTGAGCGGCTCGCTCGACGCGGTCACCTTCACGAGTGCCCCGTCGGTCGTCGCCCTGTTCACGGCCGCGGAAGCACTCGGTCAGGAGGACGCCGTCGTCGACGCCTTCCGTCGCGACGTGCTGTGCGCGGCCGTCGGCCCGGTCACGGCGGCGCCACTGCTCGCCCAGGACATCGAGCCCATCGTCCCCGAGCGGTTCCGCATGGGGGCACTCATCCGGCTGCTGTGCGAACACCTCGAGCAGCACGCGATCCTCCGAGCCGAGACGCTGCACGGCCCGATCGCCATCCGTGGGGCCATCGTGGAGCTGCCCGGCTCGCGGGTCCGGCTCCCCCCGAACTCCCTCGCGCTCCTCCGCGCCCTCGTCCGCGCGAACGGAGCCGTCCTCTCGCGCTCCGCGCTGGCCGACGCGCTGCCGGCAGCCGCGGACCACCACGCGCTCGAAGTACAGATGAGCCGCCTCCGCCAGACGCTCGGCGTCCCTGGACTCATCAACACGATCGTCAAGCGCGGCTACCGCCTCGACGTCTGACGACGGCCGATCCGGCCCCTGGACAGCGCGCCGTCATCCGCCTCACCGGGGTGATCAGTGCCTGTGAGCAGGCGGTGATCCAGGTGTTACCTCGCGGGTGGGGCCCCGAAACACGGCGTCGGTAGCTTCGGAGACAGCACACGTCCCGTCCCGCTTCACCGAACGCTCGGAGCAGCCATGACCACGAACCTCGAAGCAGCCGACGCCCCACCGACCACGGCGACCCCGACCGTCACTTCGGTCGCCCTGACCCACCGCCCCGGTCGTTGGATCGACGGGTGGAACCCCGAGGACAGCGCGTTCTGGGACCGGGAGGGCCGCGGCATCGCCGGGCGGAACCTCCGGTGGTCGATCTTCGCGGAGTTCCTCGGCTTCGTGGTCTGGCAGCTCTGGAGCATCGTCGTCGTCATGCTCCCGACGGCCGGGTTCTCGTTCTCCACGGCCGAGACCTTCTGGCTCATCTCGATGCCGAGCCTCGTCGGTGCGACCCTCAGGTTCCCGTACTCGTTCATGGTCCCGCGCTTCGGCGGGCGGAACTGGACGATCATCTCGGCGGGGCTGCTCCTCATCCCGTCCATCGCGCTCGCGCTGTGTGTGGGCAATCCTGACACCCCGTTCGGCGTCATGCTCGTCGTCGCCGGGCTCGCCGGCTTCGGCGGTGGCAACTTCGCCAGCTCCATGTCGAACATCACCTACTTCTACCCGCAGCGGGAGAAGGGCTGGGCGCTCGGGCTGAACGCGGCGGGCGGCAACCTCGGTGCAGCGGTCGCGCAGTTCGTCGTCCCCATCGCGGTCACCGTCGGAGCCGCCGCCACCCTCAACCTGAGCCTCGCCGGATGGATCTGGGTCCCCTTCATCCTCCTCGCGATGTTCGGCGCCTACCGCTACATGGACAACCTGTCGTCAGCGAAGGCGGACCTCCGCGGATCCGCCGCCGCGCTCCGGGAACCGCACCTCTGGCTCCTCGCGCTCCTGTACATCGGCACCTTCGGCTCGTTCATCGGCTTCGCGAGTGTGTTCCCCAAACTCATCGCGGACCAGTTCCCCGACTTCTCCTCCTTCGCCGTCGGTTCCGCGTCGATCTCGCTCGCGTTCCTCGGAGCCCTGATCGGCTCGCTGGCACGACCCTTCGGTGGGCGTCTCGCCGACCGCTTCGGCGGCGCCGTCGTCACGATGAGCGCGTTCGCCGTCATGGCCCTGGGGGCGCTCGCCGTGCTGTGGACCCTGCCGCTGGCGAACTTCTGGCTGTTCCTCGGCTGCTTCCTGCTCCTGTTCGTCGCCGCCGGTGTCGGGAACGGCTCGACGTACCGCATGATCCCGAGCGTCTTCGCGGCGCGATCCGGCCTGCGCGACGCCCACCACCGCAGCGGCGACGTCGGGACGCAGCGCAAGGCCGCCGCCGCGCTCGGGCTCATCTCTGCGATCGGTGCCTACGGCGGCTTCGTGATCCCGCAGATCCTGGGGCTCTCGCACGGCGCGACCGGCAGCTACTCGGCCGCGTTCATCGGTTTCATCGGCGCGTACGTCGTCCTGTTCGCGGTCACCTTCCTCGTCTACTTCCGCAAGAACGCGTCACTCGCCGGCCAGCGACTCTGAGTCGTCGCTCCACCCGTTCCTGATCGAAGGACCACGCATGCCTCGTCCCACCGCTCCGGTGACCGACACCCACTGCCCGTACTGCGCGTTGCAGTGCGCGATGTCCCTCACCCGAACGGCGGCGGTGGACGGGGTCGCTCCGAGGCTCCCGGTCGACGTCGCCGGGCGGGACTTCCCGACCAACCGGGGCGGCCTCTGCAAGAAGGGGTGGACGTCGGCCGAGCTTCTCGCGCGGGGCGATCGCCTCACGACCCCTTTGGTGCGCGACGCCACCGGTGAGCTGGTCGAGACGAGCTGGGATGCGGCCCTCGACCTCGTCGCATCGACCATCCTCCGCATCCGCGACGAGCGCGGGGCGGATGCCATCGGGGTCTTCGGAGGCGGTGGCCTCACGAACGAGAAGGCCTACCAGCTGGGCAAGTTCGCCAGGATCGCGATCGGGACGAGCCGGATCGACTACAACGGTCGGTTCTGCATGTCGTCCGCCGCGGCAGCGGGCAACCGTGCGTTCGGGATCGACCGGGGGCTGCCGTTCCCACTGGAGGACCTCGACGGTGCGTCGACCGTCCTCCTCCTCGGATCCAACGTCGCGGAGACGATGCCCCCGTTCATCGGTCATCTCGTCGGTGCTCAGGCCGCCGGTGGCCTCATCGTGGTCGATCCGCGCCGCTCGGCCACCGCGCGACTCACCGAGACCGGTCGTGGACTCCACGTGCAGCCCGCGCCCGGGACGGATCTGGTCCTGCTCCTGGGGCTCACGCACATCGTCCTCGCCGAAGGGCTCGCCGACGAGGCCTACCTGGCCGAGCGCACGACCGGGCTGGACGGCCTGCGCCGCAGCGTGAGCGCGTGGTGGCCGGAACGCGTCCAATCCGTGACCGGTGTGCCGGCGGCGGTCCTCCGACACGTGGCTCGTCGGCTCGCAGCCTCGGATGGCACCTACATCCTCACCGGTCGCGGCGTCGAGCAGCATGTCGATGGCACCGACACGGCCACCGCCGCCATCAACCTCGCACTCGTGCTCGGACTACCGGGTCGGCCGGGATCGGGCTACGGCACGCTCACCGGCCAGGGCAACGGCCAGGGCGGCCGCGAACACGGTCAGAAGTGCGACCAACTGCCCGGGTACCGCAAGATCACCGATCCGGAAGCCCGCCGTCACGTCGCCGAGGTATGGGGTGTACCGGTCGAGTCGATCCCGGGTCCCGGGCTGCCGGCCGTCGCCCTCCTCAACCGCCTCGGTGAACCAGACGGTGTGGACGCCCTCCTGGTCCACGGCTCGAACGTCGTCGTATCCGCTCCGAACGTGCAGACGATCCGGGACGGACTCGGCCGCCTCGAGCTGCTCGTCGTCTGCGACTTCTTCCTGTCGGAGACCGCCGCGCTCGCGGACGTCGTCCTCCCGACGACGCAGTGGGCGGAGGAGGAGGGCACCATGACCTCGCTGGAGGGGCGCGTGATCCGCCGTCGGCGGGCGCTCGATGCTCCGGTCGGCGTCCGCAGCGAGCTCTGGATCATGCACGAACTCGCCCGTCGTCTCGATGCTGCGGGCCGATTCGACCTGGACCCGTCGATCGTGTTCGACGAGTTGGCGGCCGCATCCGCCGGAGGCCTCGCCGACTACTCGGGACTGAGCCACGCCCTCCTCGACACCGGGCTCGCCGCGTACTGGCCGTTCCCCGCCGGCAGCGGCGGCACGCCCCGGCTGTTCACGGAACGGTTCGCACACGACGACGGTCTCGCCCGCATCGTCCCGGTCCGCCCCGCGAAGGTCTCGGAGTCACCGGGAACCGGGGAGGAACTCACCCTGACGACCGGACGCCTCCTCGAGCACTACCAGTCGGGCACCCAGACCCGCCGCGTCCCCGAGCTCGACGACGCTCGCCCCGAGGTCTTCGTCCAGGTCCACCCCGCGACGGCGGCACGACTCGGCATCGTCGAGGGCGGACTGGTCGAGGTGTCGAACCGTCGGGGCGCGCTGACGGTCCGAGCCCGTGTCGACGGCGACATCCGTCACGACACCGTCTTCCTGCCGTTCCACTACCCGGGCGACGCGTCGGCGAACCTCCTGACACAGGACGCGGTCGATCCGATCTCCGGGATGCCGGACTTCAAGCGCGCGGTGGTGCGGCTGCGCCCGGCCGCTGGCGCACCACTGCCGGAAGCCACAGCGCCCGGAGCCCTCCGATGAGTCCGCGACCAGGTCGACCCCTCCGCATCGTCGTGGTCGGATTCGGCCCGGTCGGTGCGCGATTCGCCGAGGAGGTCGCCCCCGGCGTGCGGGACGGCTCGCTCCAGGTGACCGTGGTCGGGCAGGAGCCGGTCGACGCGTACAACCGGGTGCTGGTCGCCGATCACGCGGTCGGCTCGACCGGACTCGCCGACCTGACGCTCGTCAGTGCCGAGGACCTCGCCCGGGACGGTATCCGTGTCCTGCGCGGCACGACCGCGATGCAGATCGATCGCGAGACGCGGACCGTCGAACTCGACACCGGGGAGACGCTCCCCTACGACCGCATCGTCCTGGCGACGGGTGCGCGCGCGAACGTTCCGACACTCGACGGCGTCGACCGACGGAAGCGGGACATCCCGGCGCTCGAGAAGTACGGACGGTCGTTGCTGCTGTCCGACCACGACCTCCCCCGCGGCGTCTGCACCCTGCGTGACCTCGCGGACGCCGACGCCGTCGCCGAGGTCGTCCGATCGGGCGGCCGGATCGTCGTCCTGGGTGCCGGCGTCCTGGGACTGGAGCTCGCGCTCTCCGCCGCGCGCGCCGGCGCCGACGTGGTCGTCGTCCACCACGGCCCCACCCCGATGCCGCGGAACCTCGACCGCGGCGGCGGCTCCGTGCTCGCCGCGGCGCTCCGGGCAGCGGGAGTGGAGGTCATCGCACACAGCCGCGCCGAGGCGGTCGGTCATCGGGACGACCCCGCGGGCGGGAAGCACTTCGACGCGCTGATCACCGCTGACGGGAAACGGATCACCGGCGATCTGCTCGTCCTGTCGTGCGGGGTGAGCGCACGCTCCGATCTGGCGATCCTCGCCGGGGTCCGTGTCGGCTCCGGCGTGCTCGTCGGTGAAGACCTCAGCAGCTGGTCGGACGAACGGATCTTCGCCATCGGCGACTGCGCGCACGTGCTGGCGCCGACACCGGACCTGCGCCACGAACGCACCGTCCCCGGCGGCCCGTCGGGGCTCATCGGCCCAGGATGGCGGCAGGCCGAGTGGCTCGCCGCTCGATTCCTCATCGAGGCCGCGGCCGGCGGATCACCGCTCGAGCTGGGTCCACCACCGGTCGAGCGGGCGAGCACCGTCGCACTCAAGGCCGAGCGGGTCGACGTCGTCGCGGTCGGCGATGTCCAGGCCGAGCCCTGGGACGTCGAGCAGACGACCGCTGACGGGTGCAGCGTGCATCCGGCCGCTCCGCGCAGCGTCTCGGTGTGGGCGGACCCCGACCACGGCCGCTACGTCAAGATGATCACCCGTGCCGGGGTCCTGACCGCCTTCGTCTGCGTCGGTATGCCGCGCACTGCGGCCGAGCTGACGCTCCTGTACGACGGGGGCGGCGAACTGCCGGCGGATCGCTCGGTCCTCCTCCGGCTCGACGGGCCGGACGCGATCGGTGGTGTCTCCGCTGATGCGTTCGCCCCCTCGACGACCGTCTGTACGTGCAACGGCGTGACGGTCGGCAGGATCATGGATGCCGCGCAATCGGGCAGTACCACGGTCGCCTGCATTGGCAAGGCGACCCGCGCCGGTACCGGCTGCGGTGGGTGCACCGGCCGGATCGCCGCGGTCCTCAAGCGGGTCGCGGACGGTGATCGTCAGAGCGAGCCAGTGCCGGCGTGATCTGCCGGAGACGACGACGGAGGCGCCGGTTGCACGCAACCGACGCCTCCGTCGTGGGTGTTCCGAGCCGGGAGAACCGACTCGGAACGCGATCTACTGCTCCGGCTGCGACGCTCCGGTGTCGTCCTGAGCCTCGTCGGAGGCCTCGGATTCGACCGGACCGGCCGTCGTCGTCTCGGGGGCGTCGTCGGCCTCCGGGAGTTCCTCGAACAAACCGGTGGGCGGCGTGACCGTGACGATCCCGGCAGCGATGTCGACCGTGGGGACGATCGCCTTCACGAACGGGACCATGACCTCGCCGTCGCCGGTCTTCACGATCAGGAGGTCCTGAGCCGGGAAGTGGTCGACGCGGGCGACGGTACCGACGGCGACGCCGTCTCGGTGCACGGCCAACCCGACGAGCTGGTGGTCGTACCACGCGTCGTCGTCGACCGGCAGCTCGGTGGGGTCCTGCTCGACCCAGAGGATCGCCTTCACGAGGGTCTCCGCCTCACTGCGATCGGAGATGCCGACGAAGAAGGCGACCGGCTGGCTGTTGTACCAGCGCAGTTCGATGAGCTCGAGCGTCTTGCCGCGCCACTTCGATCCCGCAGGGACCTGGAGCGTGAACGTCGCGCCCGGGGTGAACCGGTGCTCCGGCTCATCCGTGTAGAGCTCGACCTTCAGGGCGCCCTTCAGGCCATGGGCTTTCGTGAGCCGACCGACCCGCAACTGGGTCTTCGGCTCCGTCTCGTCCGCCACCTACGCGCTGGCGCCGGAGGCGTCCGTGTCGACCACGTCGACTCGGACCCGCCGACCGTCTGCCAGCGCTGCCACGAGGGTGCGCAGGGCTTTGGCCGTCCGGCCGGCACGACCGATGACCCTGCCGAGGTCCTCGGGGTTCACACGAACCTCGAGGACCTCGCCACGGGCGGAGTTCTGTGCCGTGACGCGAACGTCATCCGGGTGATCGACGATCCCCTTGACGAGATGTTCGAGCGCGGGAGCGAGCAAGACTACGCCTGCTCTGCTTCAGCGGCGTCGGCAGCGGGCGCCTCGGCCTCGGCCGGAGCAGCCTTGGCCGCGGGGGCCTCGGCCTTCGGCTTGAGGACGGGCTTCTTCTTCTCGTCGGCGACGAAGGCGGCCTTCGGCTCCTTGACGCGGACGGTGCTCACGGCGTCCTTGTCGCCCTTGAACTTGCCCCAGTCACCGGTGAGCTTGAGGAGTGCTGCGACCTGCTCGGTCGGCTGGGCGCCGACGCTGAGCCAGTACTGCGCACGCTCGGAGTCGACCTCGATGAACGAGGGCTCCTCGGTGGGGTGGTACTTGCCGATCTCCTCGATGACACGACCGTCGCGCTTCGTGCGCGAGTCTGCGACGACGATGCGGTAGTACGGCGCACGGATCTTGCCGAGACGCTTGAGACGGATTTTGACAGCCACGATTCTCCTGAATGATGTGATGTTTGATGTGCTCGCTGCCGAAAGGTGGGGCCACACGCTCGACGCGAAAACTGTGGTTGCTGCGGGCGTCGGATAGAGGGTCGAACTCCGCGCAGACTCAACTCTCTATTCTGCCAGACATCGGGCGATCTGGGTAATCCGACGACACCGATACCGGATGACCCCTCCACCCCGTGTGAAGATGGGCTGGCGCGCGGCATCCGGCCGCGCCCTGCGGGAGGTCGACGCCAATGCCCATCGAGTTCGCCAGATCCGAGCGTTCGACCGTCGGCCTCGAATGGGAGGTCGCCCTCGTCGACCGCGACACCGGCGATCTCGTCGGCGCAGCGGACACCGTCCTGTCGGAACTCCGCCCGAGCGACGGTTCCGATCATCCGCAGATCACCAACGAGCTGCTCCTCAACACCGTCGAACTCGTCTCGGGTGTCCACCACACGGTCCCCGAGGCGATCGCGGACCTCGAGGGCCAGCTGGCCGAGGTGCGGGCGATCACGGATCCGATGGGCGTCGAGCTCATCTGCAGCGGTTCGCACCCGTTCGGCCAGTGGTACGACCAGCAGGTCACCGACAAGCCCCGGTATCACAAGCTCATCGACCGCACCCAGTGGTGGGGTCGCAACATGATGATCTGGGGTGTGCACGCGCACGTCGGCGTCGAGACGGTCGACAAGGTCCTCCCGATCATGAACGGGCTGCTGACCTATCTGCCCCACCTCCAGGCGCTGTCGGCGTCCAGCCCGTACTGGGGCGGGGTCGACACCGGGTACGCGTCGAACCGCGCGCTCATGTTCCAGCAGCTCCCGACGGCGGGCCTCCCCTACCAGCTCTCCGACTGGGAGCAGTTCGAGGCCTACGTCGACGACATGACGGCGACCGGCATCATCGAGGACCACACCGAGGTCCGCTGGGACGTGCGACCGTCGCCGCAGTGGGGCACGGTGGAGATGCGTGCGTGCGACGGGGCGTCGACCGTCGCGGAGTTCGGCGCCCTCGCCTCGCTCATCCACTGCCTCACCGAGCACCTGTCCGATCGCCTCGACGCCGGAGAGCGCCTGCAGACCCTGCAGCCGTGGTACGTCCGCGAGAACAAGTGGCGCGCGGCCCGCTACGGCCTGGACGCCGAGATCATCCTCGACTCCTCGGGCCACGAGCGCCTCGTGACCGACGACCTGCACGACCTGCTCGACACCCTCGCGCCGGTCGCCCGTCGGCTCGGCTGCGCCGATGAGCTGGCGAGCATCGCCACGATCATCGAGCACGGCGCGAGCTACCAGCGTCAGCTCGCCGTCGCCCACGCGAACGGCGGCAGCCTGCAGGCGGTCGTGAGCTCGCTCGCGAAGGAGTTGCGGCACGGGGTCCAGCCCTCCGCCTGACGAGGCGGCGTCACTCCGCCCGGTCGAGCGTCCCGATCCGCGTGCCGGCGTCGTCGGTCACGGTCAAACGCCCGCCGTCGTCCGAGAGCGTCGCCTGTGCGATCCCCCGCAGCCAGGTGTCGACGCCCGGGCACGCCATCAGGGTGCTCGCGACGTCGGAGACGACGACCGCGTCGTCCTTCGCACGCCAGGATCCGGAGAGACTGTTGCAGCCGTCCGAACCACTCACTCGGCCGTCGTCGGTGAACACCAGGTGCGGATCGGCAGCGCCGGTGCCCTCACCCCAGGCGCCGAGGACGCGTTCGCCCGGTGACGGCGCGGAGCACCCGGCGAGCAAGCCCACGGTCAGGACGACTGCGACGACCGAGGCCGGTGCCCTCAGCGCGCGCATACCGCCTCCGCTCGACTCAGCGACCCAGGAACTTCTGCAGCTCGGCGAGCTCCGCCTCGGTCGGGGCGGCCGATCCCGACGACGAACCGCCGCCGAGGCCGAAGCCAGCGCCCGTGGCGGCAGCCTGCGTCTCGACGGCGCCGGCGTTCTCCGCCGCGCGCTTGGCCGGGTTGCCCGAACGGGAACCCTTCTTCTTGGCCTGCGGCTTCGGTCGGTTCGTCCGCGCACCGGGGACCGGACCCATCCCGGGGATGTTCGGCACGCCACCCTTGGCGACGGTCTTCATCATCTTGGCCGCCTGCTCGAAACGGTTGACGAGGGCGTTGACCTCGGTGACGGTCATGCCGGAACCCTTGGCGATGCGCAGGCGACGGGACCCGTTGAGGATCTTCGGGTTCGTGCGCTCGGCCTTGGTCATCGACTGGATGATGGCCTCGGTCCGGACGATCTCGCGCTCGTCGAAGTTCTGGAGCTGCTCCTTCATCTGCCCCATGCCGGGGAGCATGCCCATCATCTTCTTGATGGAACCCATGCCGCGCAGCTGCTGCATCTGCTTGAGGAAGTCGTCGAGTGTGAAGGAGTCGGTCGCGAACTTCTCCGCGACCTTGCGCGCCTCCTCCTCGTCGAAGTTCTGCTGCGCCTGCTCGATGAGGGTGAGGATGTCACCGAGGTCGAGGATCCGGCTCGCCATGCGGTCGGGGTGGAACGGCTCGAAGTCGTCGAGGCCCTCACCGGTCGACGCGAACATGATGGGGCGTCCGGTGACCGAGGCGATGGAGAGTGCCGCACCACCGCGGGCGTCGCCGTCGAGCTTGGAGAGCACCACGCCGGTGAAGTCGACGCCGTCGAGGAAGGCCTTGGCCGTCGCGACCGCGTCCTGACCGATCATCGCATCGATGACGAAGAGGACCTCGTCGGGATCGACCGCCTTGCGGATGTTCGACGCCTGCTTCATGAGCTCGGCGTCGACGCCGAGTCGTCCGGCGGTGTCGACGATGACGGTGTCGTAGAGCTTCTGCTCGGCGAACCGGACGCCGTCGCGGGCGACCTTGACCGGATCGCCGACCCCGTTGCCGGGCTCGGGAGCGTAGACGGGGACGCCCGCCTGCTCGCCGACGACCTGGAGCTGGTTGACGGCGTTGGGGCGCTGGAGGTCGGACGCGACGAGGAGCGGCGTGTGGCCGTCCTTCTTGAGCCACTTGGCGAGCTTGCCGGCGAGTGTCGTCTTTCCGGCACCCTGGAGTCCGGCGAGCATGATGACGGTCGGCGGCTTCTTCGCGAACTCGAGACGCCGCTGCTGTCCGCCGAGGATCGTGACGAGCTCGTCGTTGACGATCTGGACGACCTGCTGCGCCGGGTTGAGGGCCTTGCTCACCTCGTCGCCGAGGGCGCGTTCGCGCACGCGACCCGTGAAGTCCTTGACGACGTCGAGTGCGACGTCCGCGTCGAGGAGGGCGCGACGGATCTCGCGGACGGTGCCGTCGACATCGGCCGCGGAGAGCTTGCCCTTGGTGCGGAGGTTCTTGAACGTATCCGCGAGGCGGTCAGAGAGTGTGCCGAACGTTGCCATGATCCCTCCAGTTTAGGGCAGACCGCGGGGCGACCCGGTCGATCGCCGCCACGGTCGGAAGATGAGTATTTGGACGGCGTCCAACAATGCTATCGTGGCGGCCATGACACAGCTCCTCATCGCCGGGCTCGCGCCCACGTTCGTCCCGTACCGCGAGGGTTGGGCGCTGCAGCGTCGGGTCCATGAGACGGTCGTCAACGATGACGGGCCGGAGCACCTCATCCTGTGCGAACACGAGCCCGTGTACACGGCGGGCAAGCTGACCCGCCCGCACGAGCGCCCCGACGACGGCACACCGGTCGTCGAGGTCGACCGCGGCGGCCGCATCACCTGGCACGGTCCCGGACAGCTCACCGGCTACCCGATCGTCCGCCTCCCGGAGCCGGTCGACGTCGTGGCGCACGTCCGCCTGCTCGAGGAGGTCATGCTGCAGACGATCACGGAGCTCGGTGTCACCGGCCGCCGCATCGACGGACGGTCGGGTGTCTGGGTCGACCCCGTCGCCGGCGGACCGGCCGCGAAGATCGGCGCCGTCGGTGTCCGGGTGCAGGCGGGCGTCACGCTGCACGGCTTCGCGCTCAACTGCGACAACTCCCTCGAGCCCTTCGGCCACATCGTCGCGTGCGGCATCGCCGATGCCGGCGTCACCACGATCAGCACCGAGCTCGGTCGACGGGTCACGCCGAGCGACGTCGCCGAGCGCGTCTCCGAGATCTTCGAAGCACTCCGGCCCGGCTGGACGGCCGCGTCCGCGACCACGATCGGAGCGGCCGCATGAGCGGCTGCGGCGCACCGGCACCCGCGCCCGCGCCCGCGGCGGACACCGGCGGACGGAAGCTCCTGCGGCTCGAGGTCCGGAACGCGCAGACCCCCATCGAGCGGAAGCCCGACTGGATCAAGACCCGCGCGACGATGGGACCCGAGTACCGACAGCTCCAGGCGCTCGTGCAGGAGGAGGGTCTGCACACGGTGTGCCAGGAAGCCGGCTGCCCGAACATCTTCGAATGCTGGGAGGATCGCGAGGCGACCTTCCTCATCGGCGGATCGCAGTGCACGAGGCGCTGCGACTTCTGCCAGATCGACACCGGCAAGCCGGCCGAGTACGACCGCGACGAGCCACGGCGTGTGGCCGACTCGGTACAGCGGATGCGGCTGCGCTACGCGACCGTCACCGGTGTGGCACGCGACGACCTCCCCGACGAGGGGGCGTGGCTGCACGCCGAGACCGTCCGGCGCATCCACGAGACGAACCCGGGGACGGGGGTCGAGATCCTCGCGACCGACTTCTCCGGCGACCCCGACCTCCTCGGCGAGGTGTTCGCCTCCCGACCGGAGGTGTTCGCACACAACGTCGAGACGGTCCCACGCATCTTCAAGCGGATCAGGCCCGCCTTCCGCTACGAGCGCTCCCTCGACGTCCTGACCCAGGCACGTGCGGCCGGCCTCATCACGAAGTCCAACCTCATCCTCGGGATGGGCGAGGACCGGAGCGAGATCAGTCAGGCGCTCGAGGATCTGCACGAGGCCGGCACGGACATCATCACCGTCACCCAGTACCTCCGACCGACGCCTCGGCACCTCCCCGTGGACCGCTGGGTCAAGCCGCAGGAGTTCCTCGAGATCAAGGAGGAGGCCGAGGAGATCGGGTTCCTCGGCGTGCTCGCCGGACCGCTCGTCAGATCGTCCTACCGCGCCGGACGCCTCTGGGCGCAGTCGATGACGGCGAAGGGCCGCGAGGTCCCTGAGGGACTGCAGCACCTCGCAGACGCCTCACTCGGCTTCGCCCAGGCGGTCTGAGGCCGACGCCTCGACCTGCCGGGCTCAGTCCTCGCTCGTGACCCCGGTGACCTCGCCGTCAGAGCTGTAGGCGACCATGAGCACGCCGTCGAGCTGGTCCGCGTCGAGCGAGTACTCGAAGACCGCGAACGCCTCGTCGCCGTTGTGCTGATGCGGCGCGAACCCGACGCTCAACAGCGTCATCGACCGGATGACGTCGACGTCGCGGTCTCCGGACTCGTCGACCAGGACGTCCGGCAGGGACTCCCCCAGCTCCTCGACGGCCTGGATGATGTACTCGGTCACCTCGGAGGTGCGGTCGTCGACCTCGCTCAGCATCGCCTCACGCGAGCGCAGGTCGAAACCCTCGAGGGCGAGGATCATCGCCGCCGCCAGGTCGAGCGCATCGGCCGGGATGTCGTCCTCGTCTGGGGCGCTCAACGAGATGGAGACGGACTGCTCCCCGACGTCGATGTTGTCGGACCAGTAGACGCCACCACCAGGCTCGGTCGCGATGACACCGAAGTAGTCGTGTTCGATCGCCATCAGTTGCCCACCAGGTTCTGTGCGAAGACGTGCGGTGTGAAGCCGGTGAGGTCGCCGATACCCTCACCCTGGCCGACGAGCTTGATCGGGATACCGGTCTTCTCCTGCACGGCGAGGACGAACCCGCCCTTCGCGGAGCCGTCGAGCTTCGTCAGGACGAGCCCGGTCACCCCGGCGTGCTCGATGAACGCCTGCGCCTGCGACAGACCGTTCTGACCGGTCGTCGCGTCGAGGACGAGGAGGACCTCGGCGATGGGCGCCTGCTTCTCGACGACGCGACGGATCTTGGACAGCTCGTCCATGAGCCCGCCCTTCGTCTGCAACCGACCGGCGGTGTCGATGATGACGATCTCGGTGCCGGTCCGCTTGGCGTACTCGATCGTCTGGAAGGCGACGGAGGCCGGGTCCTGTCCCTGCTGTTGGGGGCGGACGATTTGTGCGCCCGCGCGCTCCGCCCACGTCGCCAGCTGCTCCACGGCAGCGGCACGGAAGGTGTCCGCGGCCCCCACGACGACGGTGCGGTCGTAGTTGCGGAGGAACTTCGCGAACTTGCCGATGGTGGTCGTCTTGCCGACCCCGTTGACGCCGACGACGAGGACGACCGCCGGACGCTCGCTGAGCTTCAGCGTCGTGTCGAACTTCGACAGCCGCTCCTCGACTTCCTCGCGCAGCATGCGCTGGAGGTCGCGCGGGTCGGTGGTGCGGTAGCGGTCGACGGAGGCGTGCAGGCCTGTGACGATCGACTCGGTGACGTCGGGACCGAAGTCGGCGCCGATGAGCGCGTCCTCGAGGTCCTCCCAGGTGGTCTCGTCGATCGTCGGACGTTGGAACATGCCTTTGAGGGCACCGGAGAGTGACCAGGGTGTGCGTGCAGCCATGGTCTCAGCGTAGCCGTCGGCGAGGCGGTGCCGTCGCGTGGGGACGAGACCGGATCAGCTCGCGCGTTCTGCTGCCACGCGCTGACCGACGACGGCCGACACCCCGTCCTGGCGCATCGAGACGCCGTAGAGGGCGTCGGCGATCTCCATGGTGCGCTTCTGATGCGTGATGACGATGAGCTGGCTCGTCTGACGAAGGTCCTCGAAGATGGTGAGGAGCCGCCCGAGGTTCGCGTCGTCGAGGGCCGCCTCCACCTCATCCATGATGTAGAACGGGCTCGGTCGGGCTTTGAAGATGGCGATGAGGAGGGCGACCGCGGCGAGCGAGCGCTCCCCGCCCGACAGCAGCGACAGGCGCTCGATCTTCTTGCCGGCGGGCTTGACCGACACCTCGATGCCCGTGGTGAGCATGTGCTCGGGGTCGGTGAGCGAGATGCTGCCCGTGCCGCCCGGGAACAGGATCGGGAACACCTCGGTGAAGGCGGCTTCGGTGTCGGCGAACGCCGAGGCGAAGATGACCTCCATCTTCCCGTCGATGTCCTCGATGATCGACAGCAGGTCGGCGCGGGTGCTGGTGAGGTCGGCGAGCTGTTCGGTGAGGAAGCGGTGGCGCTGTTCGAGTGCCGCGAACTCCTCGAGCGCGAGCGGGTTGACCCGTCCGAGTTGGGCGTAGGTGCGCTCCGCTGCTGCGAGACGCTTCTGCTGCTCGGCGCGGACGTAGGGCGTCGTCGGCACGTCGTCCGACTCCTCGGTGGGTTCCTCCTCCGGCTCGGCTTCCGGCGTCGCGGGTCCGTCGGCACGTGCCTCGGGCGCCTCGTCCGAGTCGGGCATCGTCGTCTCGGGCGAGACCTCCGGACCGGTCTCGTCGGCCGTTCGCACAGCCGAGCGGGCGGTCGCGCGGGGTGTCGGAGGGTCGACGGGCACCGGAACCTCGGGCCCGTACTCGGCGACGAGCACGTCCTCGACGAGTCCCAGCTCCGACCCGGCGCGCTCGAGCAGACCGGACAGGTGGAGCTTCTTCTCGTAGATCTGGAGTTCGAGACCATGGACGCTCTCGGTGACGACCTGCAGCCGCTGCCGGAGCGTGTGCTCCTCGCCGCGCAGTCGTACGAGCTCGGCGTTCCGGCTGGCCCGCGTCGCCTCGGCTGCCGCGAGCGCGACGCGGGCCTCGGTGACCGACCGGTCGACCGAGTCGAGGACGGGCGGGAGCGCCTCCGTCACAGCGGTGGCGGCCGCGGCCTGGCGCGCACGGATGACCGCTCGCCGAGCCGCTTCCTCAGCCGCGGCCTGGTCGGCCTGCCGCTGCCGCTCGAGGTTCGCGACCGCGAGCTCCTCCGCCCGCACGCGTTCGCGCGCGGTCTCGAGGAGGAGGCGGTGCTGCACTTCGGCCTCGCGCGCCGCGTCCAGTTCGGCGGAGAGCCCGTCGCGTGCCGACACGTCGAGGAGCGGTCGTGGACGCGCGCGAGCGGTGTCGTGGTCCAGCTTGGCCCGCTCCACGGCGGCAGCGGCGTCGGCGACGGCCGCCTCCGCCGTCCCGGCAGCTGCGAGGAGGCGGTCGTGTTCGGCCTGTGCGGATTCGTACCGGACCGTGACCCGGTTCACGCGCTCGGCCTGTGACGCACGGTTGGCGTCGAACTCGCGGAGGGCGCTGAGCGCTGCCTGCGCGGTCTGCTTCGCCTCCTGCAGGATCGTGCGCTGCTCGGCCAGGGCGAAACGCGCCCGTTCGATGAGCGACTCGACCTCGCCGTGTCGATCGGCTGCCGCATCGCGTTCGGCCAGCAGTTCGATGCGGCTCTGCGCTCCGCCGCTCCCCCCGCGGACGATGCTGTCCGTGACGACCGAGCCGTCACGGGTCACGAGGGTGAACGCGCCAAGTGACGAGCCGAGTCGGTCGTACGCCGCGATCGCGTCGTCGAGCGAATCGACGACGAGGACCGAGGCGAGGATCCCCAGCACGCCAGGAGGGGCCTCCACCAGCTCGGCAGCCGAGGTGAACCCGGCGGGCGCGTCCGGGACGTCTCGCGCACCGTCGGCGATGACGATCTCGACCCGGCCGAGATCCTGGTCGGCCGCGTGATCGAGCGCCCGCCGTGCAGCGTGCCGGTCGACGGCGACGGCGGCCTCCGCGAGCGTGCCGAGCGCTGCGGCCACAGCCGACTCGTGGCCGGGTCGGACCTGCACCCGGTCCGCGACGATCCCCTCGATCCCCTCGATCCCGCTCGCAGCGAGTTCGGCCGAACCGGTCTTGAGGTCGAGGGCGCGCGAGAGTGCACTGGTCTTGGCGCCGAGCGAATCGCGTTCACGTTCGAGGGTGTGGAGCTGCTCGCGCAGGCCCTCGATCTCCCCTTCGGCCTCCGCCGCGCCGCGTTGGGCCGCCTCGTAGGCGTCGTCGAGCCCGGAGTCGGCGGCGTCCGCCACGGTCGGGTCCTCCTCGAGCGCCTCGTACTCCAGCCGCGCGGCGTCCAGACGGAGGGCGGCGGCGTCGATCGCGTTCTGCTGGCGCAACGCCTCGCCACGGACCGCGGCGAGTTTGGACCCGGCGGCGTCGACGGCGCCCGCGAGCTTGGAGAGCTCCAGGTCGTGTCGTGACACGAGCGCGCTCTGCGCTGCGATCTCCACGTCCACCGCGTCGAGTGCGGCGCGCTTCGCGCGGGTGTCCGCCTGCGCCTCCTGCAACGCGCGCTCCGCGTCGGCGACCGCCACCCGCAGTCCGTCGATCTCCGCGGTCGCGTCGGCGACCATCTGCTTCGTGATCCGGGGTTCGGCGGCCGTCGTGTCCGTCGACGAACCGAGGAGCGCGAGCCGCTGGTTGGCGAGCGTGTACAGGTTCCGGAGGCGCTCCTGCACGCTCTCGAGCTCGAAGGTGATCCGGCGGGCGTCGTCGACCGCGTCGCCGAGTTGTGCCTGCTCGATCCGGTTGATCCGCAGTTCCGCCTGCTCCAGCTGCTCCTGGAGGACGAGGCGCTCACTGTGGCGCTCGCTCTCCGAGCGGTTGTGCTCGTCGAGGGAGCGCCGGAGGCCCACGACGTCGTCTGCGAGGATCCGGGCGCGGGCATCGCGGACGACCGCGGCGATCGTCTGTGCCTCCCGGGCGATCTCCGCCTGACGACCGAGTGGCTTCAGCTGCCGGCGGATCTCCCCGGCGAGGTCGCTCAACCGCGTGAGGTTGGTCTGCATCGCCTCGAGCTTCCGGAGCGTCTTCTCCTTGCGTCGGCGGTGCTTCAGGATGCCGGCCGCCTCCTCGATGAAGCCGCGGCGCTCCTCGGGCGTCGCCCGCAGCACCGCGTCGAGCTGCCCCTGCCCGACGATGACGTGCATCTCGCGGCCCAGACCGGAGTCGCTGAGGAGCTCCTGGACGTCCAGCAACCGACACGTGTCGCCGTTGATGGCGTACTCGCTCCCGCCGTTGCGGAACAGGGTGCGACTGATCGTCACCTCGGTGTACTCGATGGGCAGCGCGCCGTCGCTGTTGTCGATGGTGAGCGTGACCTCGGCTCGACCGAGCGGTCCCCTGGTCGACGTTCCCGCGAAGATGACGTCCTCCATCTTGCCGCCGCGGAGAGTCTTCGCCCCCTGCTCGCCCATCACCCAGGCGAGCGCGTCGACGACGTTCGACTTGCCGGAGCCGTTGGGACCCACGACGCAGGTGACGCCCTGCTCGAACGCGAAGGTGGTGGGGTGTGCGAAGGACTTGAACCCTTTGAGCGTCAGGCTCTTCAGGTACACGCGCACCTCCTCTCCCGCGTCGCGGATGCTGTGCACTACGGTAGCGAATCCGCGGACGGACGAGGGACACCACGCTGTGCCGGCCCGCCGCGGCGGTCGTAGCATGGACCGCATCACCCAGGACGGTCTGGTGTGGGAGGGAGGCGACGATGCGCGCCACGATCGACGAGGTCGAGATCCCGGCGACCGGGAGCTCAGCGGTGTTCGACGCGGTCCAGGACGTCGCGAACACGCTCGAAGCCGAGATCTGGTCCACCGACGACTTCGCCTTGACCTCCGCGATGGCCCTTCCCGAGTACCGCGACCAGCGGTTCCAGCGACGCGTCCTGCTCGCCGCCGTCCTCGACGGGCGTGTGGTCGGTCGCGGCTGGCTCGGATACGGCACCGAGGCCGACGCGGTGACGGCCTCCCTGAACGTCGGCGTTCTCGCAGAGGAGCGGCGTCGAGGGATCGGCACGGCGCTCCTGCTGGTGTTGGAGCGACGGGCCCTCGCGGCCGGCCGCCCGACGGTGACCGCCTTCACCCAGCACGCCGTCGACGACATCCCGACCGACGAACCACTCCTCGGTGCGAGCGTCGGCGAACGGGCGATCCCCGCGAACGCCGCGGCCAGCCGGTTCATGCTCGATCGTGGATACGCCCTCGCGCAGGTCGAGCGGACCAACCGCTGCGACCTCGCCTCGATGCTCGGGGAGCTGCCTGACATCGTCGAGACGTCGACCGCCCGTGCCGGACACGCGTACCGCCTCGTGCAGTGGGTGGATCACACCCCCGACGAGCTGCTCGGCTCGCTCGCGACGGCCCGCGAACACATGGCGACCGACATCCCGGCCGCCGATCTGGAACTCGACCCCGAGGTCTGGACGCCCGAGCGGGTCCGCGCGCGCGAGGACCAGCTGGCGGCGTCTGGCGACCACGCGATCGTCGCCGCCGCTGTCCACCGCGACAGCAGCGCGGTCGCCGGGTACAGCGAGCTCGTCCTCGGCGAGGGCAAGGAACACGCGGAGCAGTGGGACACGCTCGTGCTCGCCGACCACCGGGGACACGGCCTCGGACTCTGGATGAAGGCGGCGAACCTCATCGCACTCGCCGATCAGGCACCCGAGCGGTCCCGGATCTACACCTGGAACGCCGACGAGAACGCGCACATGCTCGCGATCAACGACCGACTCGGGTTCCGCATCGTCGGCTACTCCGGAGAATGGCAGCGCCGACTCCCCCGCAGCGACTGATCGTCAGGTGCGGCGCTGGCAGACCGGACAGCGGTGCGAGCCGCGGTTCATGAACTGCTCGCGGACGATGAACGTGCCGCAGCGCGCACACGGCTTACCCTGCCTGCCGTAGGCGTTCAGACTGTGCGCGAAGTACCCTGCCTGACCGTTGACGTTCACATACTGGGCGTCGAAGCTCGTCCCGCCCTCCGCCAGGGCCTTCGCGAGCACGGCACGCACCTCATCGAGCAGCCGGCCGGCGCGACCGAGCCCGAGACGGGCGGTCTCCTGCTCGGGGTGGATGCGCGCCGCCCAGAGCGACTCGTCCGCGTAGATGTTGCCGATCCCGCTGACCAGGGTCTGATCGAGGAGCGCCCGCTTCACACCGGTGCGTTTCTCGCGCAGTCGTCGGAGGAAGCCGGCGTCGTCGAAGGCCGGGTCCATCGGGTCGCGGGCGATGTGCGCGACCTGGTCGGGCACCATCGCGACCTCGTCGCCGAACCCACCTGCAGCCCCGTCCGTCGTCGGGACGAGCGCGGTCACCGCCATGGAGCCGAAGATCCGCTGGTCCACGAAGTGCAGCCAGAGCTCGCCGTGCTCGGGATGCTCCAACTGCAAGCGGATGCGCAGGAGGCGGTCGGCGTCGTCACCGGGCGACCGGAGCAGCATCTGCCCGCTCATACCCAGGTGACCGACGATCGCCTCATCGTCGTCGAGGGGGAACCAGAGGAACTTCCCGCGTCGGACGGCCGATCGGATGGTCCGCCCCGTCAGCCGTGCGGTGAAGTCGGCGACACCACTCGCGTGGCGGCGCAGGGAGCGCTCGTCGAAGACCTCGACGCCGGCGATCGTCGCGCCGCTGACGGCGGGCTCCAAGCCGGCGCGGACGACCTCGACCTCAGGGAGTTCCGGCACTGATCCTCGACCAGGCTTCCAGGGCCGCCGCCATCTCGGCGTGCTTCTTGCTCGTACCGGAGCCCGTCGCCGTGACCGCGGTTCCCACGGTCACCGTCGCGACGAACCGCCGGTTGTGGTCGGGGCCGGAGCTGGCGATCTCGTAGACGGGCGCCGGCGCCCCGATGGCCGCAGCGGCCTCCTGGAGGCTCGTCTTCGGGTCCATCGCCGCGCCGAAGCGCTCAGGGTTCTCGAGCAGGGGGTTCACCAGTCGCAGGACGAGTGCCGTCGCCGCGTCGGGGCCGGCCGACAGGTACGTCGCACCGATGACGGCCTCCATCGTGTCGGCCAGGATGGACGCCTTGTCGCGCCCACCGGTCTGGTCCTCGCCCTTGCCGAGCTTGATCCGCTCGCCCAGTCCGATCGAACGTGCGACCTCGGCGAGCGCGATCGTCGAGACGAGGCTCGCACGTCGCTTCGCCAGCTGCCCTTCGTCGAGGTGCGGGAAGTCGCGGTAGAGCATGACGGTGACGGCCTGCCCGAGGATCGAGTCGCCGAGGAACTCGAGGCGCTCGTTGTGCGGGAGTCCACCGTGCTCGTACGCGTACGAGCGGTGCGTCAGCGCCAGGTCGAGCAGCTCGTACGAGACGTCGACACCCAGTTGCCGTGCGAAAACGACCACACCGGGATCGGTCTCCGATACGGAGCCGATTCCGGTGTGGTCGGAATGATTCGTGTTCACGCTGTTCGAACGCGGACGTTCAACGCGCGGATCAGACGTCTGCGACCTTGCGGCCCTTGTACTCGAGGTACAGGGCGGTGCCCTGCGAGTCCTCGACGACCTTGGCGCGGTGCGGCAGGCTGTACGTGACGCGGCCGTTCTCCACCGTCTTCACGAGCGTCGGCACGGCGGCCTTCCACTGCGAGCGACGCGAGCGGGTGTTCGAGCGCGAGACCTTCCGCTTCGGGGGGTTTCCAGCCATGATCTATCTCTCTTCTGTGTCTGCAGCGGCGCGCTGGGCGCTGCTGGCGTCTGTGTCAAGTACGGAGTCTGAGGACAAGCCCGCGAGCGCAGACCAGCGAGGATCTGCGACGTCGTGAGGGTGTCGTTCCGGACGTTCGGCCAGCCGCTCACCGGTCTCGGGGTCGAGTCCGGGGCAATCCGGCTGGCACACCGGCTGAAACGGTAATGCGAGAACTACCGCATCTCTGACCAGAGGTTCAAGATCCACGTGGTCGTCGTGAACCTCGAAGTCAGACGCTTCCGAATCAGGATACGCGAAAAGTTCCTGAATCTCGACTTCGACAGGCAGTTCGATGTCGCGGAGGCAGCGTCCGCACTCGCCGGTCGCCAGTGCGTCGACGTCGACGGTCACGAGGATCCCCTCGTGCACGGACTCGAGACGCACCTGCTCGGAGAGCGTCGTGCCCTCCTGGACGGCGACCAGACCCTCGCCCCAGCGCTCGGCGAGCACCACCTCGAGGTCGTGCTCGCGCATCTCCCCGGGACGGTTCACCAGATCGCGCACGTTGACGCTGAACGGCGAATTGTTCGTTCTCTTCCTAGTCACGATCGACGATTCTACGCCGAACCCGACCGGGAGGACGCCCTAGCCCTCCTGGAGGAAGGTCGCCACCACCTGCGGGACGTACGGGCTGACATCGCCACCGAGCGCGGCCACCTGCCGGACGAGTGAACTGGACACGTGCGCGTGCGCCGGATCAGGCAGGAGGAAGACCGTCTCCACGCCGGCGAGGCTGCGGTTCATGATGGCCATGGGCGTCTCGTACGCGACGTCGACCTGCGAGCGGATGCCCTTCACGAGCACGCTCGCGCCGACGTCCGTGCAGTAGTCGACGAGCAGGCCGACGTTCCACTGCGCGACGACGATGTTGTCGGGCAACCCGCCGTCGGCGATGGAGCGCTCGAGCAAGGACACCCGCTGCGGCATCGGCAGCAGCGCGGACTTGTCGGGGTTGTGCACGACCAGCACGTGCAGTTCGTCGAAGATGCGCGCCGCCCGCTCGATGACATCCAGGTGACCGAGGGTGACTGGGTCGAACGATCCGGGGACGACGGCGATCCGCTTCATGCCGCCAGCCTATCGGTGCTCAGTTCTTGGCGAGCGCGGCGCGGTCTGATTCGTCGAGGCGCCGACGGAGCGCTTCGGCCAGCACCGGGTGGTCGGCGAGGTCGGGATCGGTCTCGAGGAGCTCGGCGGCATCCGCCCGCGCCTCGATGATGACCTCGCTGTCGTGCACGACCCGGAGCAGCTTGAGCGAGGACCGCCCGCCCGACTGCATGCTGCCGAGGACGTCGCCCTCGCGCCGCAGCTCGAGGTCGACCTGCGCGAGGTCGAAGCCGTCGAGGGTCGCGGCCACTGCGTCGACGCGCTCGCGTGCGGTGCTCTCCGCCTCCGCCGCGGTGACGAGCAGACACAGCCCGGGGACGCCCCCTCGACCGACGCGTCCGCGGAGCTGGTGGAGCTGCGACACCCCGAAGCGTTCCGCGTCGAGCACGACCATCGTCGAGGCGTTGGGGACGTCGACGCCCACCTCGATGACCGTCGTCGCCACGAGCACGTCGATCTCACCAGCGGCGAAGGCACGCATCGTGCGGTCCTTCTCCTCCGCGCTCATCCGGCCGTGGAGGACGTCGATGCGTCGAGACGCGAGCAGCGGGTGGGTACGCAGCTGCTCCACCGTGGCGAGCACGGACGCGATCGGCCGCGCCGGATCGACGTCCTCCTCGAGCGCCTCGCCGGGCTCGACCTCCTTGGCGTCGATCGCCGGGCACACCACGAACCCCTGCCGCCCCTGCGCGAGTTCCTCGGCGAGTCGCTCCCAGACGCGGGAGATCCACCGCGGGTGATCGGCCAGGGCGACCACGAAGCTCTCGATCCCCTGCCGCCCGCGTGGCAGCTCCCTGATGATGCTGACGTCGAGGTCGCCGAAGACGGTCATGGCCACGGTCCGTGGAATCGGCGTCGCGGTCAGCACGAGGACGTGCGGCGGCGTGCGTCCCTTCTGACGGAGCTGGTCGCGCTGCTCCACGCCGAAGCGGTGCTGTTCGTCGACGACGACCATCCCCAGATCGGCGAAGGTCACGGCGTCGCCCAGCAGCGCGTGCGTCCCGATCACGATCCGTGCCTGGCCGGCGACGATCCGCAGCAGCGCCCGTTTGCGATCGGACGTCGGCAGCTGGCCGGTGAGCAGCGTCGGCATGAGCTCGGCCGAGAGGTCGGGGCCGAGCGAACGGACGATCGACCGCAGGTGCTGCGCCGCGAGGACCTCGGTGGGCGCCAGGAGCACCGACTGTCCCCCGCTGTCGGCGACGGCCGCCATGGCCCGGAGGGCGACGAGCGTCTTGCCCGAGCCGACCTCACCCTGGACGAGTCGGTTCATCGGATTGGGCTGCGCGAGGTCGGCCGCGATCTCCGTGCCGACCGTCTGCTGGTCGCCGGTCAGCTCGAACGGGAGCGCGGCATCGAGGCGCTCG
The DNA here is from genome assembly GCF_963518075.1 of uncultured Plantibacter sp. Classification (NCBI taxonomy): domain Bacteria; kingdom Bacillati; phylum Actinomycetota; class Actinomycetes; order Micrococcales; family Microbacteriaceae; genus Plantibacter; species uncultured Plantibacter sp. The sequence goes on along the minus strand of NZ_CAUQHZ010000007.1, from coordinate 151,038 downwards.
AGGTAGCCGCCGGCTTTCGGCACGCGGGGTTCGGCCGCCAGGGCACGGGTGGCCGCACGCTGCTGGAGCAGGGCCGTCTGCAGGAGGTACGCCTCCTGATACCGCAGGCTGCGGCGACCGCGCTGCCAGTCGCGGTCGACCGTCGGGCGGTGGACGGCCCGGATGGCGGCGTCGAAGGAGAGTTCACCCCTCGCCGCCCGGACCGACCTCGGGACCGGGTCCTCCTGCGGCGGCAGGGCGTCGAGGACCAGCTCCACGGACTGCTTGAGGTTCCAGCTCGTGATCGTGCTCGTCGCCGGGTAGATCGGGATGGGCGCCTCCGACCACGCCTTCGCCTGGGCGTCCGCGAGCGCCGGTGCGTCGGCGTCATCGGGGAAGAGCTGATACTGCGGGTGCGCGAGCTGATAGCTGCCGCGGTAATCGCCGACCTTGCCCGCGAAGATGCCGCGCAAGCCCGGCCGGAGTTCGTTCGCCCGCCAGGGTTGATTGAAGAAGGTGAGGTTGAGCCGACCCTGACCGTCGGAGATGACGACCTCGAGGATGGAGCCCTTGCGTTGCTTCATCTGGCGGTCGCGGACCTCGAGGACGTCGGCGACGATCGTCACGTCCTCGCCGAGCGGCAGCTGGCCGATGACCGTCAGCTCGCCGCGCTTCGCGTAGCGACGCGGGTAGTGCTCGAGGAGGTCGCCGACGGTCTCGACGCCGAACGCCTTCTGGAGTGCCGTCGCGGTTCGTCCGCCGAGGACACCGCCGAGCTTCGTGCCCAGCTCGATCCCCGTCATGCCGTCGATTCTATTCGGGACCTCGGACACCGCGGTTCGCTCGGCTTCGCCCAGCCTGCGAGGATGGGACCATGGCCGGCATCAGGATCATCTCGGGTTTCGCCGGATCACGCACGATCCGGGTTCCGGGCAGCGGGACACGACCGACGAGCGATCGCGTCCGCGAGGCCCTCTTCTCCGCGTTGGAGGCCCGCGACGTGATCGCCGGCGCCGAGGTGCTCGACCTGTACGCCGGCTCGGGGTCGCTGGGGCTCGAGTGCGCCAGCCGGGGTGCCGCCGTGATCACCCTCGTCGACCGGGGGTCGGAGGCCGCGAAGCTGTGTCGTGACAACGCGAGGATCGTGACCTCGGCAGCGCCTCGCGGAGCGGCACCGCGCATCACGGTGCACGCCAAGTCGGTCGGCACCTACCTGTCCGGGGCGACGGTCCCGTCCGACCTCGTCTTCATCGATCCCCCGTACGACCTCCCCGAGGCGGAGCTCACGGCAAACCTCGCCGCGCTCGTCGGTCTGGTCACCGACGACGGGCTCGTGCTCGTCGAGCGGAGCTCCCGCTCACCCGAACCGACCCTTCCCGCGGCGCTCGAGGTCCTGCGGAAGAGCACCTACGGCGAGACCGTCGTCTGGTGGATCACGCCGGTCTGAGTCAGCGCGTCACGGTCACCGCGTCACCGCGTCACCGCACGGTCCTCGCGCCACGGCGGCCGGGAACACCGCTCAACCGGACGCGTCGTCCCAGTCGCGGTAGGGGTCCCAACCGGCGCGACCGTCGTAGGCCACACCGTCGACGAGGACCCCGGCACCGGTCCGGGCCGTGCCGATGGTCCGGAAGCCGGCGGGGATCGTCGTAGCGGGCGGGAACGTCGCCAGGAGGGAGTGGTCCTCGCCACCGGCGAGGGCGAGCGCCACGTCCGCACCCAGCTCCTCTGCCCGCAGGTCGATCGCGACCCCACTCGCCCGCGCGAGGCGACCGGCGTCGAGCGCGAGCCCGTCCGACAGGTCGAGCATCGCCGTGGCACCGGCGACGGCGGCGACGACCCCGGCCGCGATCGGTGGCCGTGGCGCGAGTTGTGCCTCCACCTCGACCCGGTGATCGCGTCGCAGGCCTGCCGCCGCCTCGGCCGAGGGCACGCCGTCGGCGTCGACCCCACGCGAGAAGAGGAGTCGCAGACCTGCCGCAGCCGAACCCAACTCCCCCGCGACCGCGACCACGTCGCCGGGTCGTGCCCCGTCACGACGTACGGGGGCACGACCCTCGAGGTCGCCGAACGCCGTCACCGCGATCATGAAGACGTCGGACACGGCCAGATCACCACCGACGACACCGCAGCCGGGCGCGAGTTCCGCACACGCGTCGCGCAGTCCGTCAGCGAACCCGTCGAGCACGGCGACCGGCAGGTGCTTGGGCATGGCGAGTGCGACGACGAGTGCCGTCGGACGCGCCCCCATCGCCGCGACGTCCGCCAGGTTGCTGGCCGCAGCCTTCCACCCCAGGTCGTGGGCGCTCGACCACGCCAGCCGGAAGTCCGGCCCGTGGATCATCGTGTCCGTCGTGACGACGAACCGACCGTCCGGCGCCCGGACGACCGCGGCATCGTCACCCGGCCCGAGGAGTTCGGCGTCGGCCTGCGGCAGGCGAGGGAAGATGCGCTCGAGCAGCTCCCCCTCGGCGAGGTCCCCGACACAGGGCCCGACCGTTCCGTGATCGTCGGACGCGCTCCCAGACTCGTTCATGGGATCAACGGTAGCCTGGTGGGCGATGTCCCCGATTCGTGTGCTCCTCGCCACCACCCTCGCCGCAGCCGCAACCCTGGCCCTGGCCGGGTGCGCGCCCGCCGTCGCGCTCGAACCCGCCGCCGATGCGAACAACCCGCAGTGCGCTGAGGTCACGGTGCGTCTGCCCGACGTCGTCGCCGAACTGCCCGAGCGAGGGACCGACGCCCAGGCCACCGGGGCCTGGGGCGATCCTGCGACGGTCCTCCTGCACTGCGGCGTCGCGATCCCCGGCCCGACCACGCAGCAGTGCCAGTCCGTGAACGGCGTCGACTGGATCATCGACGACACCGACGCGCCGAGCTACCGGTTCACGACCTTCGGGCGCACGCCCGCGGTCGAGATCGTGCTCGACGGCGACGCCGTCGCCAGCAGCACCGTCCTGGCGGATCTGGCGCCCGCTGTGTCCGTGCTCCCCGTCACCGGGAAGTGCACCGCGCTCGGCGACGCCGAGCTCCCGATCCCCACCGACGGCTGACCGTTCCCGGCGCCGCGCCGTTCAGGATCGGGCGCGCGCGACCTCGATCAGCTCGGTGATGAGCTCGGGGTAGCTGAGCCCCGAGGCCAACCAGCAGCTCGGGAACATCGAGATCGGGGTGAACCCCGGCATGGTGTTGACCTCGTTGACGACGAAGCCGTCCGCGGTCAGGAAGAAGTCGACCCGGGCGAGGCCCGCGCAGCCCAACGCCTCGAACGCCCGACGAGAGAGGTCCTGCATCTCCGACAACTGCTCGGGACGAAGGTCGGCGGGGCAGACGAGCTCGATACCGGGGGCGTCGAGGTACTTCGCCTCGAAGTCGTAGAAGTCGCGTCCGGTCACGACGACCTCGCCGGCAACCGAGACCCGAGGTGCTTCGCCGGGGAGGGACTCGAGGACCGCACACTCGACCTCTCGGCCCACCAGACCGGTCTCGACGAGCACGGTCGAGTCCTCGGCGAGTGCCAGTTCGATCGCCGCACGGAACGCGTCCGGCGTCGACACCTTCGACACCCCGACGCTCGAACCGGCTCGCGCCGGCTTCACGAACGCCGGTGACCCGAGCGACCCGAGCGATGCGAGTACCTCCTCGGGTGCCGTGGCCCAGTCGTGGGCGGTGAACCGCACCCACGGGGCGACGGCGATCCCGGCGGCCTGGAGCACCGTCTTCGTGAAGTGCTTGTCCATGCCGAGCGAGGACGCGAGGACGCCGGAGCCGACGTACGGGAGGTCGACGAGCTCGAGCATGCCCTGCACGGTGCCGTCCTCGCCGAACCGACCGTGGAGGATCGGGAGGACGATGTCGACGGGGCCGAGGGTGAACGGGACGCCGTCCTCCCCGACGACGGTCAACTCGCGGCTGCCGACGCGTTCAGGCCAGCGCACGGCCGGCCGCGAGGGGTCGACCTCCGGCAGGTGGGCGGGGTCGAGCGCGTACCGGCTCGGGTCGTCGACCTCGAGGACGTACGAGCCGTCGTGGGCGATCCCGACCGGGTAGACGTCGTACCGTTCGCGGTCAATCGCGGCGAGGACGCCGCCCGCCGTTGCGCAGCTGATCGAGTGCTCGCTTGAACGGCCTCCAAAGAGCACCACCACTCCGGTCTTGTGCGTCATCGTTGCTTCTCTCCCCCTGGGGTTCGTCGTCGTCGGTCGTGAGGTGCGGTGCGATGTCCTTGGGGTCGAGCGTGCCGTCGAGCACCTGCTTGACCTGTTCGACGATGGGCATCGCGACCCCCTTCGCCTTGGCCAGCTCGAGCACCGGCGCCACGGACGCGAGCCCCTCCGCGGTCTGCTGCATCTGTTTGACGACGTCGTCGAACTGATACCCCTGGCCGAGCAGACGCCCCGCCGTGTTGTTCCGTGACAGCGGCGACTGGCAGGTCGCGATGAGGTCGCCGAGCCCGGCCAGGCCCGAGAGGGTCTCCGGCTGCGCGCCGTGGGCCACCGCGAAGTCGGTCATCTCGACCAGCCCACGGGTGATGATGGACGCCTTCGTGTTCTCGCCGTAGCCGACGCCGTCGACGATGCCGATCGCGACGGCGATGAGGTTCTTGAGCACACCGCCGAACTCGGTACCGATCACGTCGGTGTTCACGAAGCTGCGGAAGTACCGGTTGCGCGCGAGGAGCGCGACCGTCTGCGCCGTCTCGAGGCTCTCCGAGGAGATCACGGCGGCCGTCGGCTGCTCGCGGGCGATCTCGAGCGCGAGGTTGGGGCCCGAGGCGACGGCGATGCGGGACGGGTCGATGTCGAGGGTCTCTCGGATGACCTCGCTCATCCGGGATCCGCTGCGACGCTCGACGCCCTTCATGAGCGAGACGACGAGGGTGCCGTCCTCGAGGTGCGGACGGAGCGCGATGAGGTTGTCGCGCAGGGACTGGCTCGGGACGGACAGGAACACGACCGAGGCACCGCGCACGGCGTCGACCATGCTCGCGGTCGCGGTCATCCGCATCGGCAGATTGATCCCGGGCAGGTAGTCGCTGTTGCGCTTGGCTTCGGTGATCTCGCGAGCGAGCTCGGGTCGCCTGGCCCACATGACCACGTCGGAGCCACCGTCCGCGAGGATCTTGCCGAACGTCGTGCCCCAGCTGCCCGCTCCGAGCACGGCGACCCTCGTGGCGGCCGGTGGTTGCGGAACGTTCCTAGGACTCAAAGCGGCCTGTCTCCTTCTGCTGGTGTTTCGAGGGATCCCAACGCTCCGCGGGAGCTTGGGCACCGCGCAGCTCCTCGCAGAGGGCGGTGATGGCCTGCATGACGACCTCGGTCGCCTCGTTCAGCGTCTTCGAGTCTAGCTGCCGCCCGATGAAGGCCGAGAGGTCCACCGGCTCGCCGATGGCGACCTCGACGCGCTTCCGCAAGGGGAACACCCGCAGCTTGCCGTACCGAGGCATGACCTCCTGTGTGCCCCAGTGCGCGGCGGGGATGATCGGCAGGCCGTGCGTGAGGGCGATCCGGACCGCGCCGGTGCGCCCACGCATCGGCCACAGACCCGGGTCGCGGGTGAGCGAACCCTCCGGGTACACGATGACGCCCTGACCGCGTTCGGTCAGGTGCGCTGCAGCGCTGACCGGGTCCATGCCGCGGGCGGAACCCTCGCGCTCGACGGGGATCTGTCCGGACTTCCGCAACAGCCATCCGACCACCGGGACCGTGAACAGACTGCCCTTCGCCATGAAGCGGGGCTGTCGCCCGAGCCGCCAGACGGCCACGCCCATGATCAGCGGGTCGAACTCGCTGTCGTGGTTGGGCGACAGGATGAACGGCCCCTCCTGCGGCAGGCGCTCGCCGTGCCGGACGTGGAGCTTGACGAGAGCACTGAACGGCGGGATCGCGATCGATGACAGCAACCAGTAGATCGACGGCCTCGACCGTTCCACCCCCACGGCGGACTACTTCGTTTCGAGGACGAAGTCAGCACCGAGCTGCTGGAGCTTCACGATGAAGTTCTCGTACCCACGGCTGATGATGCCGACGTTGCTGACCGTCGACTTGCCCTCGGCGGTGAGCGCCGCGATGAGGTGGCTGAAGCCACCGCGGAGGTCGGGTACCTCGATGTCGGCACCGTGCAACGGCGTCGGGCCGTTGATGACGGCGGCCTGCTCGAGGTTGCGCCGCGGCACGCGACGAGGCGTACCCGACAGTCCATTGGGGTGCACGACGATGTTCGCGCCCATGGTGTTGAGCGCGTCCGTGAAGCCGAACCGGTTCTCGTAGACGGTCTCGTGGACGATCGACTCGCCCGTCGCCTGCGTCAGCGCGACGATGAGGGGCTGCTGCCAGTCCGTCATGAAGCCGGGGTGCACGTCGGTCTCGATGACCACGGGCTTCAGCTCCTCCTTGCGGTAGAACCGGATGCCGTCGTCGGTGATGTCGAACCCGCCACCGGCCTTGCGGAAGATGTTGAGGAACGTCATCATGTCCTGCTGCTTCGCGCCGCCGACGAAGACGTCGCCGTCGGTCGCGAGCGCGGCCGACGCCCAGCTCGCTGCCTCGTTGCGGTCGCCGATGGCCGTGTGGTCGTACCCTTCGAGCTTGTCCACGCCCTCGATGAGGATCACGCGGTTCGGCTCGTAGGAGATGATCGCGCCCATCTTCTGGAGGACGGCGATGAGATCCATGATCTCCGGCTCGATCGCCGCACCCTTGAGCTCCGTGGTGCCCTTGGCACGGACCGCCGTGAGCAGGACCTGCTCCGTGGCACCGACGCTCGGGTACGGGAGGTGCACCGTCGTCCCGTGGAGGCCGTTCGGAGCTGAGAGACGGATGCCCTGCGGCAGCTTCTCCACGACCGCGCCGAACTTGCGGAGCGCGTCGAGGTGGAAGTCGATGGGGCGGTCGCCGATGCGGCACCCTCCGAGGTCGGGGATGAACGCCGCCCCGAGGCGGTGGAGCAGCGGCCCGCAGAACAGGATCGGGATCCGGGAGAAGCCGGCGTGCGCGTCGATCTCCTCCATGTGGGCGGACTCGACGTTGGTCGGGTCGAGGCGGAGTTCGTTCGGGTTCTCGCCCTCCGTCACGTCCACGCCGTGGATCTCGAGCAGGGAGCGGACCACCCGGACGTCGCTGATGTTCGGCACGTTGCGCAGGACGCTGACGTTCTCGCCGAGCAGCGACGCCACCATCGCCTTGGTCACGAGGTTCTTGGCACCCTTGACCTCGATGCGGCCCCGGAGCGGGATACCGCCGTTGATCGTGATGCGGTCGACATCGAGTCCGACCGACGAGCCTGCCGCCTGTGACGCCTGGACGAGTGAATTCAAACCGGTACCTACTGCCTTGCTACTTGACGGGAATGGTGCGGGGCAGCCAGTTCGGCCGCCGGGCTTCGAATGCGGTGATCTGCTCCTCGCTACGGAGCGTCAGCCCGATGTCATCGAGTCCTTCGATGAGCCGCCACCGAGTGTAATCGTCGACCTGGAACGAAACCGTGAGATCGCCGACCGTGATGGTCCGGGAGATGAGGTCGACGACGGAATCGGTGCCGGGGGCGGCCTCGATCGCAGCCCAGAGCTGCTCGAGCTCCTCCTCCGTGACCTGGGCGGCCAGGAGGCCCTGCTTGCCGGAGTTCCCGCGGAAGATGTCGCCGAAGCGGGACGACACGACGACCTTGAACCCGAAGTCCCGCAAGGCCCACACGGCGTGCTCACGCGACGAGCCGGTGCCGAAGTCGTGCCCCGCGACGAGAATGCTGGCACCCTCGTAGACGGGCTGGTTCAGGACGAAGTCGGGGTCCTGACGCCACCCCGCGAAGAGCGCGTCCTCGAAGCCGGTCTTTGTGACCCGCTTCAGGTAGACGGCGGGGATGATCTGGTCGGTGTCGACGTTGGAGCGTCGCATCGGAGCGGCGATGCCGGTGACGGTCGTGAACTTGTCCATCAGGCGTGCACGCCTTCCTGCTCGGTGGCGGCGTGTCTGCCGGGCTCGACCTCGAGGTCGCCCGGGCTGGAGAGCGTTCCACGGATGGCGGTCGCCGCGGCGACGAGCGGCGAGACGAGGTGCGTGCGGCCACCCTTGCCCTGACGGCCCTCGAAGTTCCGGTTCGACGTCGAGGCGCAGCGCTCGCCCGGAGCGAGCTGGTCGGGGTTCATCCCGAGGCACATGGAGCATCCGGCGAACCGCCACTCCGCACCGAAGTCGGTGATGATCTTGTCGAGCCCCTCGGCCTCCGCCTCGATCCGAACCCGGGCGGAACCCGGGACCACCATGACCCGCACCCCCTCGGCCTTCGTGCGGCCCTCGATGATGGATGCGAACGCCCGCAGGTCTTCGATCCGGCTGTTCGTGCAGGAGCCCATGAAGACCGCGTCCACCGGGATCTCCTTCATCGGAGTGCCGGCCTCGAGCGCCATGTACTCCAGGGCGCGCTCGGCGGCGGACCGCTCGTTCGGGTCGGCGATGGCCGCCGGGTCGGGCACGTTCTCGCTCAGCGAGACGCCCTGTCCGGGGTTGGTGCCCCACGTGACGAAGGGCTCCAGCGTGTCGGCGTCGAGGAAGACCTCGGCGTCGAAGGCGGCGCCCTCGTCGGTCGCAAGCGTGTCCCAGTAGGCGACGGCCTCGTCCCAGTCGGCTCCGGTCGGTGCGTGCGGACGACCCTGCAGGTAGTCGTAGGTGATCTGGTCCGGGGCGACCATGCCGGCGCGGGCTCCGGCCTCGATCGACATGTTGCAGATCGTCATGCGGCCCTCCATGGAGAGCGCACGGATCGCCGAGCCGCGGTATTCGAGGACGTAGCCCTGCCCGCCGCCGGTGCCGATCTTCGCGATGACGGCGAGGATGATGTCCTTCGCGGTCACCCCCGGCCGCAGCGTGCCCTCGACGGTGATCGCCATGGTCTTGAATGGCTTCAGCGGCAGCGTCTGCGTGGCCATGACGTGCTCGACCTCGCTGGTGCCGATACCGAAGGCCATGGCCCCGAAGGCGCCGTGGGTCGAGGTGTGCGAGTCGCCGCAGACGACCGTGATCCCGGGCATCGTGAGGCCGAGCTGCGGCCCGACGACGTGCACGATCCCCTGATCGAGATCGCCGAGGGAGTGGATCCGCACCCCGAACTCCGCGGCGTTGCGACGGAGGGTCTCGATCTGCGTACGGCTGGTGAGGTCGGCGATCGGCTTGTCGATCGCGAGCGTCGGGGTGTTGTGGTCCTCGGTCGCGATCGTGAGGTCGACGCGACGCAGCGGCCGGTCGGCCAGGCGAAGGCCGTCGAAGGCCTGCGGGCTCGTCACCTCGTGGACGAGGTGCAGGTCGATGTAGATGAGGTCGGGCGTGCCGTCCTCACCCTTGACGACGAGGTGGTCGTCCCAGACCTTCTCGGCGAGCGTGCGTGGATGCTCGGGAATGCTCGGGACGGACGGATCGGCGTTCAGCTGCGACATGTCGTGGAATTCCTTCAAACGATGAGTGGTCAGGCGTCAGCGACCTCCGCGACGAGGGAGCCTGGAACTAGGCCTCGTCGCGGCTGGGAAGGAGGAGCAGCCCGGACAACATTCGCCCAGCGTACCACCCGGTCCGTGGCGAAGACGTCGGTACCGTCGTCGCTCGAGGGGACGTCGGCGCCGACACCGTGCTACTTCGGCGCGTCGATCCCGACGCGGTACTGCCCCTGGTCGTTGATGACCTCGACGGCCACCGGGTAGCTCTTCGCGTTGTACGAGAACGTGCACTCGAACTGCGTCCCGGTCGTGGCCGGCTGGTCACTCGGGCACTCGACCTTCTCGACGTCCGCGAGGCCGAAGTCCTGTTTGAGCACCTCGGCCACACCGGTCTGCACCGAGGCGCGGTCGAGCATCGGCGTGAACAGGCGACCGACCGAGAGGAGGGTGAGCGGGACGGCGATGAGCGATGCGGCGACCGCACCGATGAGCACGCCGATCCAGAGCTTGCGCCCGAGCGGCCTGCGGGCGGGTTTGCGGCTCGGAGCAGGCTGCTGGCCCGCGACGCCGTATTCGGGGCCGGGACGGAACGGACCGGTCTGCTGCGGACCGGACTGCGATCCTTGCTGTTGCGGACCTGGCTGGAACGGGCCGGTCGGGTGCTGCGCCTGTCCCGGACCGAAGGGCTGTGGTCCGGCCGGGCGTGCCTGACCGTAAGGAGGTTGACCCTGCGGCCCCTGAAGCTGGTTCTGAGGCTGGCCCTGCGGCGCGCCGAACGGACGTCCCTGTGGAGCCTGGCCGGGGGCCTGACCCTGCTGAGGACCCCCGGGCGCGTGACCGGGCTGACCAGTCGATGTCGGGGGCCGGAACCCGTCCGGACCGCCTGGCCGCCCATGCTGCTGCGGCTGCTGGTTCGGGCCTGTGTTCGAGGGCCGCTGCTGCTGCACCCACGGCTGCCCACCGGGCGCGCCGGCGAACGGCGCTCCGGGCTGGGCGGATGGTTGCGGAGCAGGACCGTTGGACTGCTGCCCGGGGGCGCCTCCCTGCGGACGAGGCCCTCCACCGGTCTGACCAGGCGCGGACGGCTGAGACGGGCCGTTCTGCGACGGGGCGCCCTGCGGCGGTCCGTTCTGACCCTGCGGCGCGCCGTTCTGGGGTGCACCGTTCTGCGGCGGCGTCTGACGCTGCGGGCTTCCCGGTCCGAATTCCAGGCGGGGTGCGTTCGGGTCGGGGAATCCCGGCGGCTGCTGGTCGGGGCGCAAGGGGCCGCCGACCGGGGGCTTTCCGAGGTCCTCGGGCTTCTGGTCGTCGGTCATTTCCTCAACTCCTCGATCCGATCCCAGAACGCGGCCTGATCGGCCGCCGGGATCACCGTCACGTCGAATCCTGATGGTGCGGTCGGCAGGTCCTCGAGCGTCGACGTGCCCGACACCTCGAAGCCGGCCTGCAACTGCAGCGTCGTCTTGCTGTCGACCGTCCCGCTCAACTCCATCTTCACGAGGCCGCCCTCGGCGTTCTGGAAGATCGTCACCGGGAGGAGCGTCGCGAGGTCGTCCTCGCTGAACGACGAGACGAGGTCGTCCGGGAGGTCGAACAGCGTCCCGACGGCCAGCACGCTCTCGAGGCTCGCGCTCGTCGAGATCTGCGAGGAGCCGTCGTTGCGCATCGAGACGACGACGCTGCTGAGCGCGCCGTCCCCCGAGCTGCGAGTGGTTTCGACCGCGCTGTAGATGTCGCACGCGATGGAGATACCGGGGTAGACGCAGGCCGGCCCGAGCGAACCCTCGGCGTCCTCGTCAGCCACATACTGCGTCTGGACGGCCACCCACTCCGTGGGTGCGAGCTCCTTGAGTTCACCGCCGAGCAGCAGGAGGTCGTAGTCGACTCCCGCCTGGTGATAGATGTCGACGGTGTCGCCGTCGGCCGAGCCCTTGTCCTGGCTGAACGACGCGGTCGGGTCGCCGAAGAGCACGACCGAGTCGTTCTCGTGCGACTCGAGGTCTCCCGAGACGGCGTGGACGTATGCCGACCCGATCACGTCCGGCGCCTGGCCGATCTGGGCTGACAGCAACTCCAACCTCGCCTCGGCGAGATCCTGCATGTAGCTCTGCTGGGCGGCGGCGTCGGGGAACGCCGATCCGGGCGTCGTGCACGCGCTCAAGGCGAGCGCGGCGGTCCCGGCCAGAGCCAGGACGCCGATCCGCCGCCGGCGTCGCGTCATACTCGCGCTGGCGGTCATGACCCCTCCGCCAGAGCGTCGTTGTACAGGGTGAGTGCCCGCTGTCCGAGGACGGGGCCCTCGAGCCAGGAACCGTCGCCGCGTGAGGTGACCGAGGTGACGTACCCGGCGCCGGTGGCGGGATCCAGGCGGGTGAGCCAGCCCCCGCCCGAGCAACCCGGGGTCATGAGGCAGTCGACCCGGTATCCGGCATAGCCCTTGGTGGCGGCCTGGCTCGCGCAGTAGCGCTGCGACTGACCGTCGAACGGTGCGGCGGATGGATACCCGATCACCGTGATGCCCTCGGGCGGCGTACCGAACGAGATGCCCTGACCGCCGGTCACCTCCTGGATCTTCTGGCCTGCAGCGTTCGGGGCGAGCCGGATGAAGGCGAAGTCGTAGGCCCAGCCATTGCCGCTCGTCGCACCGCTGGCGTCCGAGGTCGCCTCACTCGTGAACTCGTCGGGGACGTAGGTGCTGACCCCGGCCCATTGCCCGTAGGGCTGGGTCTGGCCGTTGGCCGCGTCGGCCGGGATGAAGATGATGTTCTCGGCGAGCTGTTTGCCGTACGTGTCCCAGACGCAGTGACCCGCCGTTAGGACGAGGTCCATGGTCGGAGCGTTGACGACGCTCGCGGAGCAGACGTAGGTGGCGCCGCCGATGGAGAAGTAGAGACGTCCCTGCGTCGCCGCCGCCAGTCCGGTCGCCGGGTACGGATCGCCGGCCGCTGTCGGGGCGATGGCCTTGACGTCGACGTCGGGACCGACGCCGGTACTCGGGTGTACGACCACCCCGGTGGCCTGGTCACCCGTGAGCGTGTCCTCGCCCGGCTTCAGGTCCGGTGCCGTCGCTCCCCCGAACTTGTCGTCGGTCCAGTAGTCGTTGACCTCCTGGGGGCTCGCGTCGAAGTCCTTGCGCAGGGTGTCGTCGGTGCCGCCGGCCACGTCGACGACCGGGCCCGCACCGCCGGCCACGGCCTCCCCCGTCACCGGGATGGAACACCCCGTCAGCAGCGCGGCGAGGATCAGGACTGCGGCTGTCGCCGGAGCGCGGCGCTTCTGCTTCACGGTCACCCGGCCAAGCTAGCACGCAGCGGCGCTCGGCGAGATCGGTGCGGGCCCTGCCTTCCGCGCATCCTGGAGGGCCTGTGTGGACATCCCGGGGCACGCTCGAGCCGCCGAATGAACGAAGCCCCGCTCCCTGATGACTCAGGAGAGCGAGGCTTCGTTCGGTGTTGTGACCCCAACGGGATTTGAACCCGTGCTGCCGCCGTGAGAGGGCGGTGTCCTAGGCCGCTAAACGATGGGGCCGTAAGCAACGGATATGAGTATGCCATACGATTTCGAGCCGTACAAATCGAGGCCACCAGCGGCATCCGACGGGCGTGTCGCGCGGTGCTCACGGTCGGGCGGACAGGCTCAGACGAGGACGCGGAGGGCTCCGGGGACCACGTCGATCGTGACCGGCAGCGGACCGATGCGCTCCCCGTCGGCATAGGCCGTGATGCCGTCCGCGGCGATCGAGACGGAACGGACCGGCGACAGGCGCACGATGTCGAGGCCGGTGTGGGCACCCGAGAAGACCTTGGGGAACAGCCGGAGGAACCGGAACCGGGACACGGGTGCGACGACGAACAGGTCGAATCGGCCGTCGGCGAGGTCCGCCTGCGGCGCGATGAGCATGCCACCACCGATCGAGGTGTTGTTCGCCACGGCGAGGAGGACGGCGTCGACCGTCTCCGGCGTCCCGTCCACGGTCAGCTCGTACCGGCGGGGTCGCAGGGCCAGGAGCTCTCGGAGGATCGCGATCGTGTACCGACTGCGACCGCGCGGCCGTCGCATGCGGTTCGCCCGTTCGTTGACGAGGGCGTCGAACCCTGCGGACACCGCACCGACGAACCAGGTCGTCCGCTCGCCGTCCGTCACCGTGCCGGCGTCGATCACGCGCGGCCCACCCTCGAGCGCACGGAGCAGGGACGCGATCGCGGCTGCGGGATCCCCCAGCGGGATCCCGAGTCCCCTGGCGATGTCGTTGCCCGTGCCGGACGGGACCACGCCGAACGGCAGGCCCGAGTCACGCGCCGCCTCGACGGCCAGACTCACCATGCCGTCGCCACCGACGACGACGAGCGCGTCCAACCCAGCCTCGATGGCAGTCTGCACCGCGCTCCGGAGCTGCCCGACGGTCTGCTCCTGCAGGCGGACGGCGCGGTGCCCGGCTTGCTCGAGGGCGTCGAGCACCATCGGGCCGACGGCTCGGGTCGAGCCGAACGACGCGGTCGGGTTGATGGCGACGCCGATGCGTCGGGGCTGCGTGGTCACCTGCCGATTCTGACAGGCCCACGGCGGCCGGATACCCGGATGACCGGGTTGCCCCCGGCGCTCCCACGGTATTCACTCGTCCTATGAGACTCACGAAGTTCGAACATGCAGCATTCCTCCTCGAGACGGACGGCGCCAAGCTGATCGTCGACCCGGGCGCGTTCACGTCCCCGATCGCCGATGTGGAGCACACCGCGGCGGTCCTGATCACGCACCTGCACCCCGACCACTGGACCGCGGAGCACCTCGACCGCATCCTCGCCGCGAGCCCGGAGGCGGTCCTCTACGGACCGGCCGGTGTCGCCGCCGCCGCGGACGGGTACGACATCACCGTCGTCGCCCCGGGAGACGTGGTCGAAGTGGGGCCATTCACGCTCCGGTTCTTCGGCGGGACCCACGCGGTCATCCATTCGTCGATCCCGGTGATCGACAACGTCGGCGTCCTCATCAACGACCTCGTGTACTACCCCGGCGATTCCTTCGCCGTCCCCGAGGGCGTCGACGTCGACCTCCTGGCCGCGCCGGCCGGTGCACCGTGGATGAAGATCTCCGAGGGCATGGACTTCGTCACCGCCGTCGCCCCGAAGCGCGCGTTCGGGACGCACGAGATGGTGCTCTCAGGGCCGGGACAGAGCATGTCGCACGACCGCCTGCAGTGGGCGACCGAACAGGGCGGCGGGACCTACTACCCGCTCGCCCCGCTCGACACGCTCGAGGTCTGAGACCGGACGACTACCGGCGGCGGAAGTTCGCCGCCGCCGGGCAGTCGAACGGGTCGCGGGCTGAGAGTCCGACCCGGTTGAGGTACTCGATGACGATGGCGTAGGACTGCAGCAGGGTCGTCTCCGTGTACGGCACCTGCTGGGTCTCGCAGTGCTCCCGCACGATGACGCGAGCACGGGCCAGAGCCGGGCGAGGCATGCTCGGGAACAGGTGGTGCTCGATCTGGTAGTTCAGGCCGCCCATGAAGGTGGCCATGCCGAAGCCGCGGACGTTGCGCGAGGTCAGCACCTGCTTGCGGAGGAAGTCGAGCTTCATGTCCGCCGGGATGATCGGCATGCCCTTGTGGTTCGGCGCGAAGGACGCACCCATGTAGACGCCGAAGACCGCGAGCTGGACGCCGAGGAACGCGAACGCCATGCCGACGGGCAGGAAGAGGAAGATCGCGGCCAGGTACAGACCGACGCGGGCGACGATCATGCTGATCTCGGCGGCGCGGCCGTCGACCTTGCCCGGACCGAAGAGGGTCTTGAAGGACAGCGCGTGGAGGTTGATGCCCTCCAGCATGAGGAGGGGGAAGAAGAGGTAGCCCTGCTTCCGGGTGATCAGCGCCTGCAGGCCCTTGGCCTTCGCCGCGTCCTCCTCGATGAAGGAGATCGTGTCGATCTCGATGTCGGGGTCCTTGGTGACCTGGTTCGGGTTCGCGTGGTGGCGCGTGTGCTTCGTCATCCACCACGAGTAGCTGATGCCGACGATGCCCGCCGCGAGGAAGCGACCGGCGCGGTCGTTCGCCCGGCCCGAATCGAAGACCTGACGGTGCGATGCCTCGTGGGCGAGGAAGGCGAACTGGGTGAGGATGATGCCGAGCGCGCCGGCGATGAGCAACTGGAACCACGACTCGCGGAGCAGGACGAAGCCGGTGACGCAGCCGAGGAGCGCGACCACGAGGAACGAGAACGTGAGGATGTAGAACGTGCGGTGGCGGCGGAGGAGTCCTGCTTCGCGAACCGTCTTCAACAGCGACGAGTAGGAGCTGGTGACGTTCGCAGCGCCGGGCTTGCGGGGGCTCGTGGCACGAACCGGGCCGAGGATGGCTTCAGTTGACATGGGCACTCCGGAGGAATCGTGTCGACTTCCCAGCCGGGATGGTGAGCGGACGCTCGGGCGAGCATGAGCTCTGCAGATGGCCTCAGCCTACGGTCGACGGCTGGGGAATCACCGCACACCGCGAGATCCGCTGGAGATACCCAGGCATCACAACGAATGTCGGAAAAAGATGCGGAATTGGCCAATCCGTTACATGTTCGGCTGCCGTTTCGAGCCGAGATGGGCTAACGTGGATCGAAGTTGTTGTGTTGCGCAGGTATTTCAAGCCGCGTTTCCACCGATGGATACGCTGCTTTTCTGAGGAGCGAGCAAAGAACACCGCGACGAACGGGCCCGAAAGTCGGGAACGGTCACTCATGAAAGAGGAAATACATGTCAACTGGAACTGTGAAGTGGTTCAACGCCGAAAAGGGCTTCGGATTCATCACTCCTGACGACGGCAGCGCCGACGTCTTCGCACACTTCTCCGCCATCGCGACGAGCGGCTACCGCTCGCTCGAGGAGAACCAGAAGGTCGAGTTCGAGACCAACCAGGGCCCCAAGGGCCTGCAGGCCGAGAACATCCGCCCCCTCTGATTCTCTGATCAGTCGGAGCTGACGATCCGAGCGGCCGGTCATTCCAGCCCTCGCGTCTGAGACACCGGGAACCGCCCCTGACGTTCGCGTCAGGGGCGGTTCTGTGTCTCCAAGGCCGGTGCCGTGTCTCCAGGCCAGTGCTGAGCCTCCGGGGCGGTTCCGTTCCGTGTCTCCGGCCGACTCTCCTGCGGCTACTCCTGGACGGGGAGGATGAGCTCCGGTCCATCGCCCTGCAACGGCGCCACCCGGTGGGAGACGAGCTGCTCGGCGACGTCGGTCGCTGCGGACACCATCTCGTCGACCTCGTCCTGGTCGGCCTCGTGGTGCGGGTCAAGCCAGGCGTCCCAGCATTCCGGAGGCAGCGTCACGGGCGTCCGTGGGTGCAGCTCCTGCAAGGGACCGACCGCCGGCCGCGTGAGGATCGTCGCGCTCAGCACCCAACGCCGCGGGTCGTCGTCCGGTCGCGAGCGGTCGCGCCACCACGAGTAGAGGGCCGCGAAGACGATCGGTTCACCACCAGCGGTCTGCACGTAGTACGGGGTCTTCGTCGCGCCCTCGGTGTGCCACTCGTAGTACCCGGCGGCGGGGACCAATGCGCGCTTCTGTTTGACCGATGGCGCGAACGTGGGCTTGGTGGTGACCTCCTCCGCGCGAGCGTTGAAGGTCGGGTACTGACTCTTCAGCTCGGTGGCGAACGACGGCACGAGTGACCACCGCGCCGATTCGAGCCGGCGGACCGCCGGCCCCGTCTTCACCGAGTCGAGGATGATCGGGATCTGCTCGGTCGGGCGCACGTTGTACGAGGGCCCGGGCAGCTCGGCAGCCGCGTGGTCGATGTCGAAGAGCTCGATGAGTTCCTCGGTGGATTCGGTCACGACGAAACGTCCGCACATGGGCCCAGCGTACCGGGCGCCGCCGACACCGCGGACCGCGTGTCGGTGGGATGCCGGACCATGGTCGAGTCATCCGTCAGTCGTCGTCGAGACCGGATCGAGCCGGTTGACTTGTTCGAAGATATGTTCGAATATTGAGCCATGGCCCTCCGCGCACTCGTCGACTCCCCCGTCAGGGCGGACACCGCGACCGAGCTGCACGAACTCCAGGGGCGCATCAAGCGGATGCAGGGGACGCGCCTCGACACCCGATCCCTGCCGACCGCTCCTGAGCTCTCCCGGCTCCTGCCCGGTGGCGCCCTCCAGGCCGGAGGCAGCTACTCTGTGCTCGGCTCCACGGCGCTCGCCATGTCGCTCATGGCCGGGCCGTCAGCAGCCGGGACCTGGTGCGCCGTCATCGGTCTCCCGTCGTTCGGCGTGGAGGCGGCGGCCTCCATGGGCATCGACCTCGAACGACTCGTCCTCGTCCCCCAGCCCGGTCCGGACTGGCTCACGGTCACCGCGGCCATGGCCGACGTCGCCGGCGTGCTCATCACAGCGCCTCCCGGACGGATCGCCCCGAGCGACGCCGCCAGACTCGCGGCTCGCCTCCGGCAGCGCGAGGCCGCACTGATCGTCCTCGGTTCCTGGCCGCAGAGCGATGCGACGTTGCGCGTGACCGAGAGCTCCTGGAGCGGCCTCGGGGCGGGGCACGGACATCTCCGGCATCGGCGACTCACCGTCAGCTCGATGCTCGGCCAAGGGGCTGCGGGCCGGCCCAGGACCGCGCACCTGACGCTGCCCCTGGGATCGACCGAGGGTCGCACCGCACCGCTCGCCGGCTCCGGCCTCCTCGACGACGACACGGTCGTCCGGCTCCCGATGGTCGTGAACCGATGACGACCGAACCGCCTGCGGGACAGGTCGAGCGCACCATGGTCCTCTGGTGTCCTGACTGGCCGATCGTGGCGGTACGACTCTCTGGAACGCTGTCCGAGGACACGGCCGACGCTCCGCTGGCCCTGGTCGAGCATGGTGAGGTCCTGGCCTGCGACGCCAGCGCACGTCGAGCAGGAGTGCGGCGTGGACTCCGTGTCCGCGAGGCCGAGGCCCGCTGTCCGGAACTGGCGACCGCCGACTACGACCCGGTCGTCGACACCCGCGCCTTCGAGCCGGTCCTCCTCGGCATCGAGGAGCTCATGCCGGGCGTCCAGCCCTTCCGGGCCGGGCTCTGCGCCATCCGATCCCGAGGACCGAGCAGATACTACGGCGGCGAGTCGGCTGCGGCGGAGGTCCTCCTGACCCGCCTCGACGAGCTCGGTGTCCCCGATGCACGGATCGGCATCGCCGACGGCCCCTTCGCCGCGGAGCAGGCCGCGAGGTCCACCGCGTTCCAGCAGGACGGTTCCCGGATCATCGCCATCCCCTCCGGAGCCTCTCCCGCCTTCCTGGCCCCACTCCCCCTGTCCACCCTCGGGCGCCCCGAACTCAGCTCACTGCTGCACCGGCTCGGGATCAGCACCCTGGGGGCGTTCGGCGCATTGCCCGCGACCGAGGTCCGCGACCGCTTCGGAGCCGACGGCGCCCGAGCGCACCGCCTCGCAGCCGGCGCGGACGCCCGAAGCGTCGTCCCCCGCGTGCCACCCACCGAGCTGGCCGTGTCGATCGCCTTCGAGCCCCCGCTCGACCGCATCGACCAGCTGACCTTCGGGTTCCGGCAGTCCGCGGAACGGTTCATCACCGGCCTAGCGGAGGCCGGCCTCGTGACCACCGCGATCACGATCAGCATGCGGAGCGAGCGCGGGGAGCGCTCCACCCGCACCTGGCTCCACCCACGCTGGTTCACCGCCGGCGACGTCCTCGATCGCGTGCGTTGGCAGCTGCAGGGCGCGTCCGACATCGATCACGGACTCGCCTCCCCCGTCGAACTCGTCGAGGTCGTCCCGGAGACCCTCGACGACGCCGCGGAACACGAGGAAGGGCTCTGGGGCAGCGGACCGGACGAACGCATCCACAGCGGACTCGCCCGCGTCCAGAGCATGCTCGGTCACGACGGCGTCGTGACCGCGGTGCCGTCCGGCGGACGCCTCCTCCTCGACCGCCGCATCCTCGTCCCCTGGGGCAGTGTTCCACCGGGTGGTGAGGCGGCCGTGGCCGAACGCCGGAACCGGCCGTGGCCCGGGACCATCCCGGGGGCGGCTCCGTCGACCGTCTTCGACACCGCCGTGCCGGTCGAGGTCGTCGACGCGACGGGTCAGACTGTGGCCGTCGACGAGCGCAGCACCGTGAGTGCAGCACCAGCACGGTTCTTCGCCCTCTCGGACTGGCACGTCATCCACGGTTGGGCCGGTCCCTGGAGCATCGACGAACGCTGGTGGGACGCCGACGGCCACCATCGCGTCCACCGTCTCCAGGTCCTCGACGATGCGGGTGACGCCTGGCTGCTCCTGTTGGAGGAGCAGCACTGGAGGGCCGAGGCCCGCTACGACTGAACCGCATCACGTCCGCACCACACCGCATGACGAAGGAGCCCAGCATGGGATGGAACAACCCCCCGGTCTCATGGTCGGAGTTCGAGCGCCGTCTGTCCGACGCGAGCCGTCCGGCCACCCTGCCGCTGGGAGCCGACGGTGGGGACAGCCCGGCCTGGTCGCGGAAGCGTCAACCGTACGTCCCCGAACCACCGGAGCAGCGCCCGTCGACGACGCGGGTCCCCTATGCGGAACTCCACGCGCACTCGAGCTTCAGCTTCCTCGACGGCGCGAGCCCGCCGGAGCGGCTCGTCGAAGAGGCTGCGGCACTCGGCCTGCACGCGCTCGCGCTCACCGACCACGACGGTTTCTACGGTGTCGTCCGGATGGCCGAGGCGGCGGAACGGTTCCCCGACCTCCGGACGGTCTACGGTGCCGAACTGTCCATCGGCCTGGACCGGCCGCAGAACGGCGTCCCCGACCCCGTCGGGCATCATCTGCTCCTGCTCGCCCGTCGAGCAGAGGGGTATCACCGCCTGGCCGGCGCGATCACGGACGCACAACTCGCCGACGGAGCCGAGAAGGGCCACCCGATCTACGACCTCGAGCGGCTCGCCGCCTCCGTCGCCGGCCACGTGACCGTGCTCACCGGGTGCCGTAAGGGGTTCGTCCGCACCGCGCTCCGTGAGCATGGTCCGGAGGCCGCCGCCGCCGCGGTCGACCGACTCGTCGCCCTGTTCGGTCCGGAGCACGTCGTCGTCGAGTTGAGCGACCACGGCCACCCGGAGGACTCGGCGGAGAACGATGCACTCGCCGAGATCGCGGCGTTGCTCGACCTCACCGTCGTCGCGACCGGCAACGTCCATTACGCCACGCCCGAGCAGCATCGACTCCAGACCGCGCTGGCGGCCGTCCGAGCACGACGCAGCCTCGACGAACTCGACGGATGGCTTCCCGCGGCCGGAACCGCGCACCTGCGGAGCGGAGCCGAGATGGCGGACCGGTTCGCAAGATACCCCGGAGCGGTGGCACGGAGCGTCGAGCTGGCGGATGAACTCGCCTTCAGCCTGCGGGCGGTCCGCCCGAAGCTCCCGCGACAGCGCGTGCCGGAGGGCCATACGCCCATGAGCTGGCTCCGGCATCTGGTGCTCGAAGCCGTCCCCGTCAAATACCCCGACGCCACTCCCGAACACCTCCGACGCATCGAACGGGAACTCGAGGTCATCGAGCAGAAGGACTTCCCCGGGTACTTCCTGATCGTGCACGACATCGTCAGTTTCGCCCGCGGCCGTGGCATCCTCTGCCAGGGACGCGGTTCCGCCGCGAACTCGGCCGTCTGCTACCTGCTCGGGATCACCGCGGTCGACTCGATCTTCTACGAGCTGCCGTTCGAACGGTTCCTCTCCAGTATGCGGGAGGAGGAGCCCGACATCGACGTCGACTTCGACTCGGACCGGCGCGAGGAGGCCATCCAGTACGTCTACGAGACCTACGGACGCCGCAACGCCGCTCAGGTCGCGAACATCATCAGCTATCGGCCGAAGTTCGCCGTCCGCGACACCGCCAAGGCGCTCGGGTACAGCCCCGGTCAGCAGGACGCCTGGTCGAAACAGGTCGAGCGTTGGGGCGGGGTCATGTCGAGCACCGACCACGACATCCCCGAGCGCGTCGTCGGCCTCGCGCAGCAGATGCTCACCCTGCCCCGGCACCTGGGCATCCACTCGGGTGGCATGGTCCTGACCGATCGCCCGGTCGGCGAGGTCTGCCCGATCGAGCACGGGCGCATGGACGGTCGCACGGTCCTCCAGTGGGACAAGGACGACTGCGCCTGGATGGGTCTGGTCAAGTTCGACCTCCTGGGTCTCGGCATGCTTTCGGCCATCCAGTACTGCTTCGACCTCGTGGCCGAGCACACCGGGGAGCGCTGGACCCTCGAGACCATCCCGAAGGACGAAGCAGGGGTCTACGACCAGCTCTGCCGGGCCGACACCATCGGGGTCTTCCAGGTGGAGAGCCGCGCGCAGATGGGCATGCTGCCACGTCTGCTCCCCCGCCGGTTCTACGATCTCGTCATCGAGGTCGCCATGATCCGCCCGGGGCCCATCCAGGGCGGCGCGGTACACCCCTACCTGCGCCGGAAGACCGGCCAGGAGCCCATCACCTACCTCCACCCGAGCCTCGAACCGGTCCTCGAACGCACGCTCGGCGTGCCGTTGTTCCAGGAGCAGCTCATGCAGATGGCGATGGCCGTCGGTGGGTGCTCGGCCGAGGATGCGGACCTCCTGCGCCGGGCGATGGGATCGAAGCGTGGCGAGGAGAAGATCGAGAGCCTCAAGGACACGCTGTACCTCGGCATGGCCGGTAACGGCATCGTCGGTGCGGACGCCGATGCCGTGTACGCCAAGATCCAGGCCTTCGCCAACTTCGGCTTCGCCGAGAGCCACTCCCTGAGCTTCGCCCTCCTCGTCTACGTGAGCGCCTGGCTGCGCCTGCACTACCCGGGGGCCTTCCTCGCGGCCCTGCTCCGCGCGCAGCCCATGGGGTTCTATTCGCCGATGACGCTCGTCGCCGACGCCCGCCGACACGGCGTCTCCGTCCTGCGTCCCGATCTGCATCGCTCCGGCGCACAGGCAGGCCTCGAAGCGCTCGACCCGGAGGCCACCCCCGGCGCCCCGGTCGCTCCCGGCGGGCGCACGCGCTGCCTCGAACACGAGCAGGGACCGACCGGGCTCTTCGATCCGCTCCTTCCCGACGATTCGGCAGGACACCGGCGCGACGGCGCACTCGCCGTCCGGCTGGGACTCTCCTCCGTCCAGGGGATCGGTGAGGAGCTCGCGAAGCGGATCGTCGCCGAACGGGAGTCCGGAGGGCTGTTCACCAGCCAGGCCGACCTGGCCAGGCGGATCGGCCTGAGCTCCTCGCAGTTGGAGTCGCTGTCGGCGGCGGGCGCCTTCGACGGATTCGGCCTCACCCGTCGTGAGGCGATGTGGGGCGCAGCGCAGGCCAGTCGGCATCGTCCCGACCAGCTCGAGGGGACGTTCACGACCGTGCAGCCGCCGTTGCTCCCGGTTCCGACGGCCGCCGAACAACTCATCTCCGACATCTGGTCGACCGGGATGTCGACCGACGACCATCCGATCCGCCACGTCCGAGCCGAACTCACACGCCGAGGGGCGTTGCGGTCCGACGAACTCCTGACGGCGCAGACGGACCGTCGCGTGGAGGTCGGGGGTGTCGTGACGCATCGGCAACGGCCGGCCACGGCGAGCGGCATCACCTTCATGAACCTCGAGGACGAAGCGGGTCTCGTCAACGTGATCTGCAGCGTCGGCGTCTGGAACCGGTATCGCCGCGTGGCCAGGGAGGCCCCGGCGATGGTGGTCCGCGGCATGCTCGAGCGATCCCCGGAAGGCATCGTCAATCTGGTGGCGGATCGGTTGGAAGCGCTCCGGATCGGGGCGAACACCCGTTCGCGGGACTTCCAATGACCCGTCACGACCAAACCGCGGCGGGCTCCCCCTCCGAACACCCTCTACAGCACAGCACGAGACTCATGGGATTCCCAGGCAGGCCCCGGGAAGGAATGACCGGGAGCCATCCGGCGTTGTCCCCAGTGTTGAGTAGACCAGAAGGGGGTCACCCATGGCGAGAGTGTACGAAGAGATCGAAGGCCGGACCGGCGAGGTGGAACGGTACCGTCACCACCCGAACGGCAAGGGCATGGTCGCAGCTCGTGCACTGATCGATCCGTCGGCGTTCATCGAACGCACCACCTTCGTGGAGGCTGACGCGGACATCCGTGCCAACGCCTGGATCGGTGCCGGAACCTGGATCGACCGGTCCGCGGTGATCGGCGAAGGCGCCTTCATCGGCGCGAACGTCCACATCGGGGAGCGCTGTGTCATCGGACGCGGAGCACGAGTCGGAAGCGACGCCCGTCTCGGCGCCGACGTCCAGGTCGCCCACGGCGCGAGCGTCGATCGGGACGCCAGGGTCGCAGACCGCACCGTGGTCGGCAGCGAACGACCGGTCATGACCGAGCCGACGGTCCGTCAGACGAACCGCGCCCCGCGCCGACCTCGTGCGAACGGCACCGACCGGTTCGGGAAGGCCGCCTGACCGGCAGACCGCCCCACCACCGCCACGCAGGGCCCGGACTCGTGAGTCCGGGCCCTGCGTCGTCTCCGCTGCGCGAGAGGCACATGCCAGACGACTAACATATCAGGATGGACCTGAAGGACTACCTGCGCATGCTCCGCCATCGCTGGCTGCTCATCGTCGCGATCACCGCGGGAGCAGCGGCGCTCGCCCACGGGTACACCCTCGTCACCCAGCCCGTGTACCAGTCGACGGGCCAGCTGTTCGTCGCCGTCACCGGCGGCGACACCGTGGGCGACCTCAATCAGGGCAACGCCTTCGCCCAGAGCCGCGTCGCCTCGTATGTGATCCTCGCCACCGGTTCGACCGTGCGGTCCACGGTGGCGGAGCGCCTCGACCTCGACCCCGCGTCGCTCGTCGGGACGATCTCAGCGTCCAATCCTGCACAGTCGGTCCTGATCGACATCTCCGCCGTCGACAGCGATCCGGTCGCGGCAGCCCGCATCGCGAACACCGCAGCCCAGGTGCTCGTCGACCTCGTCGACGACGTCGAGAGCGCCAACGAGGTGGACGCCGCCGGTGCACCGGGCGATCCGACCCCGGTCGGACTGACGATCGTCGAACAAGCGTCTCCACCCCGATCCCCTGTCGCACCCAACGCACTGCAGAACCTCACGGTGGGTGTCCTCATCGGCCTCGCCCTGGGCGTCGGGATCACACTGCTCATCGAGGTCCTCGACACCCGTCTCCGCGGACGCGCGGCGATCGAGAAGCTCACGGACACGAGCATCCTCGGCGCCTTCCACACGGAACCCGCCGACACGGCCCAACTCATCCTCGGATCGACGGAGAGCTACAGCCGTCGCGCCGAGAGCTTCCGGCAGCTTCGGACGCACCTCCAGTTCGCCTCCATCGACGGCGGACTCCGCAGTGTGATGGTCACGTCCTCGGTCCCGGGCGAGGGGAAGAGCACCACCTCGGCGAACCTCGCGCTCGTCCTCGCGGAGGCGGGGAACTCCGTCCTCCTCGTCGATGCGGATCTGCGCCGACCCCGCCAGCACGAGATGTTCGGTCTCGAGGACGCGGTCGGGCTCACGACCGTGCTCACCGGCAGGATCAGCCTCGGCGATGCGGCGCAAGCGGTCGACGGCGCGGGACGCCTCGCCGTCCTCACCTCCGGCGAGCTGCCGCCGAATCCGAGCGAACTCCTCGGATCAGCGGCGATGGAGCGCGCGCTCTCGGAGATGGAACGCGCGTACGACGTGGTGATCATCGACACGCCCCCACTCATCAACGTCTCGGACCCGACAGCGTTGTCGACCCTTGCGAGCGGCGTCCTGCTCGTGGCGTCGGCCGACGGGCGACTGCACCGCGACCAGCTCCGGCAGTCGCTCGAGAACCTCAGCTTCGTCCAGGCGAAGCTCCTCGGAGTCGTCCTCAACCGTGTCGAGGTGGCTCGGGGAGAACAGTCGTCGTCCTACGCGTACTACCACCGGACCGACCCGACGCGTCGACCAGGGCGGACCACGGCATGAACACCCCGCTCGATCCGCCTCCGACCCGGATCCTGATCGTCTGCACCGGCAACATCTGTCGATCCCCGTATGCCGAGTTCCTCCTCACGAGCGGGTTGGCGGAGGTCGAGGCGTGCGGCTTCGAGGTGCGGAGCGCCGGGACCGGCGCGCTGCGCGGACACCCGATCGACGCTTCGAGCGCGGCGCTGCTCGGTCCACTCGCCGCGACGGCAGCCGGCTTCGCCGCGACGCAACTCACCGCGGGCCTCGTCACTCGACAGGACGTCGTCCTGACCATGACGCGGGAGCATCGCGGCGCCGTCCTCAGGTTGTGCCCGGAGGCGCTGCGTCGGACCTTCTCCCTGCGTGAGTTCGCCCGGCTCCTCGACACCGTCGAGTCGGGACGGCTCCCCCGTTCGCGAGCAGAGCGCTGGAAGCGTCTCGGCCCCGAACTGGCGGCCAACCGGACGGGCGCACGACTCCCGGATCCGGCCCAGGACGACGTCGTCGACCCGTTCGGCCAGGGACCGCAGGTCTTCCGTCGGATGGCCTCACAGATCGTCCCGGCCGTCGAGCGCATCATCGCGTTCGAGCGCACTGCCGTCCAAGAGATTTCCGGACTGCGGTGAGGACGTCGGCGTGCCTCTGCGTCCACCGGCCAACGGATGGGCTGATCACGCCGGAAACGACGAAGGCCCGCGATGATCGCGGGCCTTCTTCGTGATGTTGCTGTCTGGCTGGGGTACCTGGACTCGAACCAAGAACAACTGAACCAGAATCAGTCGTGTTGCCAATTACACCATACCCCACTGTCAGAACCGAAGCCCCGACCGAAGAACAACACTAGCCTACGGAAGCGGCCGTCTCAAATCGACGCGTCCCGGGCGCGTCGCGGGTCCCTCAGCTGGGGACGCCAGCGAGGTCACGGTTGAGTGCTCTGGACACCCGAGCGCCGTTCCCGGCCGCGACGATGAGCTGCTGCGGACCGGGAGGCGTGATGTCGCCGGCGGCGTACACGCCCGGCACGGACGTGCGACCCCAGGCGTCGACCACGACGTACCCGTCGGTGTCGCGATCGAGGGCGAGCCGTTCCAGATATCCGAGGGGCACGGCCCACTGCGGCCGGACGAAGCCGCCGGAGCGTGGGATGAGCACACCGTCGGCGAGGCGGACACCGGTGAAGCCGTCGCGACCGCCCTCGAGCTCCGCGATCACACCGCGCTCGACCCGGATGCCCGCGGAGGCGAGCGCGGCCTCCTCCGGGCCGGTCACGGTGTCGGTCCCGTTCGTGAAGACGATGAGGTCCGACGACCACTGTGCGACGAGGATCGCCCATTCCGCCAGGTCCGCCGTCTCGCCGATGAGCGCGAGCGGCGCGTCGGCCTTCTCGTACCCGTCGCACTCGACGCAGCTGTGCAGATCCGTTCCGTAGAAGGCCCGCAGATTCGTGACCTTCGGCAGCGTCTCCGTGAGACCGCTCGCGACGACGACCGTCCGGGTCACGACGTCGCGATCCGGCTCGCCGCGAACCCCCTGAGCGACGACGTGGAAGCCGTCAGCAGTCGGCTCGATCGACTGCACGGACGCGAACTGGACCTCCGCGTTCGCGTACGCCGCGACCTCCTCGCGCCCCATCCGCCGGAGATCCAGCGGAGCGATGCCGTCGCGGGTGAGGAAGCCGTGCGAGCGCAGCGTCGCAGCGTGCCGTGGGCGATTGCCGTCGAGCACGAGGATGCGCCGACGCGCGCGCGCCAGGTTCAGCGCGGCCGAGAGCCCCGCGGGTCCCGCGCCGACGACGACGACGTCGTACGAGTCGCTCATGACGCGAGGTGCGCGGAGAGCCGATCGAGTCGCGTGATCGATTCCGTCTTCCCGAGGATCTCGAGCGACTCGAAGAGCGGCGGGGAGATCCGACGCCCGGACGCGGCGACACGCAGCGGGCCGTAGGCGATACGGGGCTTCAATCCGAGGCCCTCGATGAGCGCGCCGGCGAGCGCGTCCTGGATCGAACCGGCCGCCCACTCCGACTCGGGGACGAGCTCGAGGGCACCGATGGACGCGGCGAGCACCTCGCCGGCGTTCGCCGGAAGACCCTTGAGCGCGTCCTCCTGGTACTCGAGCTCCGCGGCACCGCGGAACAGGAAGCCGAGGAGCGCGGGGACCTCACCGAGCAGCGCGATGCGCTCCTGGACGAGCGGGGCGGCCTGCTCGAGCACGGCCTGCTGCGCCTCGGTGACCGGCTCGCTCACCACGCCGGCCTCGACGAGGTACGGCGTGATGCGGCCGAGGAAGTCGGCCGGCTCCAGCAGTCGGATGTGGTCGCCGTTGATCGACTCCGCCTTCTTGAGGTCGAAGCGGGCCGGGTTCGGGTTGACGTCGACGACGTCGAACGCGGCGATCATCTCGTCGATCGAGAAGACGTCGCGGTCGCCGCTCAGCGACCACCCGAGCAGCGCGAGGTAGTTGATGAGCCCCTCCGGCACGAAGCCGCGGTCGCGGTGGTGGAAGAGGTTCGCCTCCGGGTCGCGCTTCGAGAGCTTCTTGTTGCCCTCGCCCATGACGTACGGCAGGTGACCGAACCGTGGGACGAAGGTCGTGAGGCCGATGTCGATGAGCGCGTGGTACAGCGCGATCTGCCGCGGCGTCGACGGCAGCAGATCCTCACCGCGGAGGACGTGGGTGATCTGCATGATGGCGTCGTCGACGGGGTTCACGAGCGTGTAGAGCGGCTTGCCGTTCGGGCGCACGAGGACGAAGTCCGTGAACGACCCGGCCGGGAAGGTGATCTCACCGCGCACGAGGTCGTCGAAGCTGAGGTCGTCGTCCGGGACCCGCAGACGGAGCGCCGGCTCGCGGCCCTCGGCTCGGAACGCGGCGCGCTGCTCGTCGGTGAGGTCGCGGTCGAAGTTGTCGTACCCGAACTGCTTCGGCCGGCCAGCCGCCTCGTTGCGGGCGTCGATCTCGTCGGCGTTCGAGAAGCTCTCGTAGAGGTGCCCGGCAGCCGTCAGCCGCGCGATCACGTCGGCGTAGATGTCGCTCCGCTCGGACTGCCGGTACGGCGCGTGGGGTCCGCCGACGCCGACGCCCTCGTCCCAGTCGAGCCGCAGCCACGTGAGCGCGTCGACGAGCTGCTCGTAGCTCTCCTCGCTGTCGCGAGCGGCATCGGTGTCCTCGATGCGGAAGACGAGCTTGCCCCCCGTGTGCCGGGCGTACGCCCAGTTGAACAGCGCCGTGCGGACGAGACCGACGTGCGGCGTGCCGGTCGGCGACGGGCAGAACCGGACGCGGACGTCGGTGCCGGAAGCCGTGGAGAAGGGGTGCGTAATCGTGTCAGACATCGCCTGTCATCTTAGTCGCGCCGCCCAGGGACGCGGCGATCCGCAGGAGTGCAGCGACGGCGGGGATGCGGTCCGCGTGCTCGGCGCTGACGAGGTGGAGCGCCCGGTCGTCGTCGTTGCGCGTCGGCAGCACGACCACCTCGGTCGGCAGCTGCGCGGCCGCGAGCGCGAGCGTTGGTAGCAGGGCGACGCCGAGCCCGGCCGCCACCAGGGCGGTGACCGCGATCGCATTGTCGGTCTCGTGCGCGATGACGGGCTCGAAGCCGCTCGACCGGCAGAGGCCGAGGAGATGACCTCGGCAGCGCGGACAACCCGCGATCCAGCGCTCGCCGGCGAGCGCCGCGAGGTCGACCTGTCGGTCACCGGCTCGAGCGTGGCCGACCGGGAGCACGAGACGCATCGGGTCGGTTCCGAACCGGCGCACGCGGAGCCCGGCCGCGCTCTCCCGATGCGGGTCGTCCGGGTCGTCCGGGTAGCTGAAGGTGATCGCGACGTCGGCTTCACCGGCACGGACCGCGGCGACGGCCTCCGGCGGTTCGGCCTCGACGAAGGAGACCCCGATCCCCGGATGCTCGTCGGCCAGGCGAGCGAGGAGCTGCGGCACGAGCATCGACGACGCCGAAGGGAAGGCGACGAGGCGCACCCGACCATTCCGCAACCCCGCGAGTGCCGCGACCTCCTCGGAGGCCGCGCGGACCGCTCGGTCCACCGCCACCGCGTGTCCGGCGAGGATCGCACCGACCTCGGTGAGGCGGACGCCCCGACCGACGCGCTCGACGACCGGCATGCCGAGCCGCCGCTCGAGCCGGCGGAGATGCTGGCTC
Organism: uncultured Plantibacter sp.; assembly: GCF_963518075.1. NCBI lineage: Bacteria > Bacillati > Actinomycetota > Actinomycetes > Micrococcales > Microbacteriaceae > Plantibacter > uncultured Plantibacter sp. The sequence continues at coordinate 121,576 of NZ_CAUQHZ010000007.1, read as the reverse complement.
ACCGCTGGTTGGCTCGAGCCGAGCGCGTGCGCGGCGGCCGTGATCGACCCGGTCGAGGCGATGGCGCCGACGACGAGGAGGGAACCGGCGTCGAGGGCCGAAGACGAGGGCGGAGGTGAGAGGGTGGACATCCTCGAAGGATAATCCTTCGTTATGGTTCTCATCGAGAGCCGGTCCTTGTCGCATGGATACCCGGCGAAGAGACTGGATGCATGAGCACCCTCAGCCTCCAGGAAGCCAGCGGATCCTTCCCATCCGCACCCGGCTACCTGGCCGCCTGCACGCTGGGACTGCCGACCATCGGCACGACGGACGCCGTCATGGCCGACCTCTCCGCGTGGCAGGCTGCTCGAACCGATGCAGCCGCCTACGGCGCCGTCGTCGAGCGCGTGCGCTGTTCCTTCGCCGAGCTGGTCAACGTACCCCTCCGCTCGGTCGCGATCGGATCCCAGACCTCCGCCATGGTCGCCATGGTCGCGGCATCGGTGCCGGACGGCGCCGAGATCCTGTGCGTCGAGGGCGACTTCAGCTCGCTCGTCGCCCCGTTCCTCATGCAGGCGCACCGCGGCGTGCGTGTCCGCCACGCACCGCTCACCGAACTCGCCGCCCACATCGACGCCTCGACCTGGCTCGTCGCCTACTCCGCGGTGCAGTCCGCGACCGGAGCGGTCGCCGACGTGGTCGCCATCCGTGAGGCGGCGGCCGTCCACGGCGCGCTGACGCTCAACGACCTCACCCAGGCCGCGGGGTGGCTCCCCGTCGACGCCTCGGCCGATGACATCACCGTGTGCCACGCCTACAAGTGGCTCTGTGCGCCGCGAGGTGTGGCGTTCATGACGGTGCGCGACGCGGTGTCGGACCGCCTCCGGCCGAGCCAGGCCGGTTGGTACTCGGGCGACGACGTCTGGTCGTCCTGTTACGGACCGTCGTTGCATCTCGCCGAGAGCGCTCGACGGTTCGACGTCTCCCCCGCTTGGCAGGCCTGGGTCGGCGCCGAGCCCGCCATCGCCCTCTTCGCGGCGGTCGACGCCGTCGCCGTGTACGAGCACGACACCCGGCTCGCAGCATCGCTCCGGGCGGGCATCGGCGAGAGCCGGTCGCTCCTGACGGGAACGGCCTCGGCGATCGTGACGTGGACGGACCCCGATGGACACGACCTCCGGGCGCTGCAGTCGGCCGGGATCACCGCATCGGGTCGCGCGGGCCGTGCGAGGGTCGCGTTCCATCTCTGGAACACCGACGACGACGTCGCCGCTGCGCTGACCGCTCTCGGCCAGCGCAGCTGACGCGGGTCAGGGCCGGCGGCCGGTGTTCCGGAGGATGCCGATGCCCGAGACCTCGACCTCGACGACCTGCCCGTCGGTGAAGGGTCCGACGCCGGCCGGGGTCCCGGTCAGGATGACGTCGCCCGGGAGGAGCGTCCAGACGGCGGACGCGTACTCGACGATCGCACCGATGGAGTGCACCATGTCGGAGAGCGGGGCGTGCTGGCGGACCTCACCGTCGACTCGGGTCTCGATCGTCGCGCCGTCGAAGGAGAACTCCGTCTCGATGTAGGGGCCGAGCGGGCAGAACGTGTCGAAGCCCTTCGCCCGGGCCCACTGACCGTCGGACTCCTGGAGGTCGCGGGCCGTGACGTCGTTCGCGATCGTGTAGCCGAAGATGACCTCGTCGGCACGCTCCGCGCTGACGTTCTTGGCGACGCCGCCGATCACGATGGCGAGCTCACCCTCGTAGTCGATGCGCTCGGACTGCTTGGGAAAGACGACGGCGTCTCCCGGCCCGACCACGGAGGTGTTGGGCTTCAGGAAGAGCAGCGGCTCGGTGGGAGCCTCCCCGCCCATCTCGGCTGCGTGATCGTGGTAGTTCTTGCCGACGGCGACGACCTTGGAGCGAGGGATGACCGGCGCGAGCAGGACCGCATCCGCGAGCGGGACACGCTCCCCCGTCGGTTCGAAGCCCGAGTAGAGCGGATCGCCGTCGAGGACGACGAGATCCGCATCGTCGATGATGCCGTAGCGGATGGCCTGATCGTGACTGAAGCGAGCGATTTTCACCAGCCCAGCCTATCCCGAGGTGCCCCGGCGACACGGAAGCCCCGCACGAGGTGCGGGGCTTCCCAGGCTGCTCGGAGGCTACTCCGCGTCGAGCCGCGTCATCCACCCGTGACGGTCGGGCAGGCGGCCGTACTGGATGTCGGTCAGTTCCTGACGCAGCGACATCGTGAGTTCGCCCGCCGGAGCGTCGGCGTCGCCCACGGTGAAGTCCTTGGCCTTCAGCTGCGCGATCGGTGTGACGACCGCAGCCGTCCCGCAGGCGAACACCTCGACGATGTCGCCGCTCTCGACGCCTTCGCGCCACTCGTCGATCGTGACCCGACGGCACTCCACCCGGTGTCCACGGTCCTCCGCGAGCTGCAGGATGCTGTCGCGGGTGATGCCCTCGAGGATCGAGTCCGACTCCGGCGTGACGAGCGTGCCGTCGCGCTTGACGAGGACGACGTTCATCCCGCCGAGCTCTTCGATGTAGGTCGCCTCCTGTGCGTCCAGGAAGAGCACCTGGGCGCACCCGTGCTCGTACGCCTCGGCCTGCGGGAGCAGGGAGGACGCGTAGTTGCCGCCGGTCTTCGCCGCCCCGGTGCCGCCCTTGCCCGCACGGCTGTAGTCGGTGGACAGCCAGATGGACACGGGGGTGACGCCGCCCGTGAAGTACGCGCCGGCCGGGCTGGCGATGACGTAGTAGTTGACCTTCTTCGCCGGGCGGACGCCGAGGAAGGCCTCCTTGGCGAACATGAACGGTCGCAGGTACAGGCTGGTCTCCGGCGCGGACGGCACCCAGGCGCCGTCGACGGCGATGAGCTGCTTGATCGACTCGACGAAGTACTCGACCGGGAGCTCAGGCAGCGCGAGCCGCTTGGCCGAGCGCTGCAGGCGGCGGCCGTTGGCGTCGGGGCGGAACGACCAGATGGAGCCGTCGGCGTGACGGTACGCCTTCAGTCCTTCGAAGATCTCCTGGGCGTAGTGGAGGACGGCGGCGGCCGGGTCGAGCGAGATCGGACCGTACGCCTGGACCCGCGGGCGGTGCCATCCACCGCGCTCGGACCAGCAGATGTCGACCATGTGGTCGGTGAAGTGCTGCCCGAAGCCCGGATCGGCGAGGATCACGTCGCGCTCGGCGTCGGGGACGGGCTGCTCGTTGGGGGTCACGGTGAAGGCGAGCTCGCGCTGCGCCATGGGGAGGTTGATCGTCATGATGGTGTCTTCCGTCGTGATCTGCGTGTCTGGTGGGCGTCTACCGGTTCGCCGCGAGGGCCGCGATCGCATCGCCGACCTCGGTCGTCGTGCGTGCTGCGCCGGTGCGGGCGGCGATGTCGGCGGTGACGGCAGTGGCGACTCGCGCCGCCTCCGTCTCGAGCCCGAGATGCGACAGCATCAAGGAGACGGAGAGGATGGCGGCGGTCGGGTCGGCCAGCTGCTTCCCGGCGATGTCGGGCGCCGATCCGTGGACGGGCTCGAACATGCTCGGGTACGTGCCGTCCGGGTTGATGTTTCCCGAGGCCGCGAGTCCGATGCCGCCGCTGATCGCGCCGGCCAGATCGGTGAGGATGTCGCCGAAGAGGTTGTCCGTGACGATGACGTCAAATCTAGCAGGATCCGTGACGAGGAAGATGGTGGCCGCGTCGACGTGCAGGTAGTCGACCGCGACGTCGGGGAACTCCGCGGACACCGCGTCGACGACACGCTTCCAGAGCGACCCGGCGAAGACGAGGACGTTGGTCTTGTGGACGAGGGTGAGCTTCCCCCGACGCGCGGCCGCGGCGGCGAACGCATAGCGCACGACCCGCTCCACCCCGTACGCGGTGTTGACCGACACCTCGTTCGCGATCTCGTGCGGCGTGCCCTGGCGGATCGCTCCGCCGTTGCCGACGTACGGCCCCTCCGTGCCCTCGCGGACGACGACGAAGTCCACGTCGCCGGGCTCGCTCAGCGGGCTCGGGACGCCCAGGTACACGACGGTCGGGCGCAGGTTGACGTAGTGGTCGAGGCTGAACCGGAGCTTGAGGAGCAGCCCTCGCTCGATGTTCGCGTTCACGAGCCGGGGGTCGCCGGGCACGCCGCCGACCGCTCCGAGGAGGATGGCGTCGTGCGAGGCGATCGCGGCGAGGTCCGCGTCGGTCAGCACGTCGCCCGTCTCGAGGAACCGGCCGGCGCCGAGCGAGAAGGGCGTCTGCTCGAACCGGACGTCGCCACCCTGCACCGCCGCATCGAGGACCTTGAGCGCCTCGCCGACGACCTCGGGACCGATCCCGTCGCCGGGGATGACTGCGAGCTTGACGGTGCGGGACATGCGACTCCTGAGGATGCGACGACGGTGTGCGCCCAGCTTAACGCCTCCGACCTCGGGCGGATCGTGCCACCCGTCTCCGGGTGGCACGATCGACAGAGCGCTACCGGACCCGGCGCAGACCGATCGCCGCGACGAGCATGGCGGCCACGATGAGGCCGACGCCGATCCACGCTGCGACACCGACACCGCTGTCGAAGGCGTGCCGCGCGGAGTCCATGAGTGCACCCGCGAGGTCGCCGGGCAGCTGCGCGGCGACGTTCGCCGCACCACCCAGGGTCTCCCCCGCCGCCTGCTGCTGCGCAGCGGTCAGTCCGTCCGGCAGGACGACCGACGATCGGTAGGAGGCGGTGAGCACGGTGCCGAGCGTCGCCGTGCCGAGCACCGCGCCGAGCTCGTACGCGGTCTCGGAGACACCGGACGCCGCGCCGGCCTTCTCCGGCGGCGCACTCGCGATCACGAGTTCGTTCGACACCGTCTCGGCGGACCCGATGCCGAGCCCGAGGGCGACGAACGCGAGACCGATCCCGAGGGCCGACACGTCTCCCCCGGTGATCGCGATGGAGGCGTATCCGACGGCGGAGACGACGAGTGCGATCGGGACCACGATGCCCGGACGGACCCGCTTGGAGATCGGCACGATCACGAGGCCGGCGATGATCATCACGATGAGCCCGGGGAGCAGGACGAGCCCGGCGTCGAGCGGCTGCAGGCCCAGCACCAGCTGCAGGTGCTGCGACACGAAGAACAGCCCACCGACGAGCGCCGTCACGCTCAGCAGGTTGATGACCACGGCGCCGCTGAACGAGGCCCGCCGGAACAGGCTCAGGTCGAGCAGCGGGTGCTCGAGGCGGAGCTGACGACGGATGAAGAGGACGCCGCTGACCACGCCGACGACCATCGAGACGACCGTGAGCACGTCGAAGCCGGCTTCCGCCAGGTGCTTGATGCTGAACACGAGTGGCGTCATGGTCAGGAGGATGAGCAGGATGCTCGGGACGTCGATGCGTCCGGGGTTCGGGTCCTTCGACTCCGGGATGAGGAAGGGCGCGAGGACGACGAGCGGCAGGAGGACCGGTACGGCGAGGAGGAACACCGCACCCCAGGCGAAGTGCTCGAGGATGATCCCACCGACGATCGGCCCGAGCGCGCTGCCGGCGGCGAACCCGCTGGCCCAGACGGCGATGGCGAACCGTCGCTGGTCGCGGTCGAGGAAGATGTTCCGCAGCAGCGAGAGCGTCGACGGCATGAGCATCGCTCCGAAGAACCCGAGCGCCGCCCGAGCCGCGATGAGGAGCTCGGCGCTGGGCGCGAACGCCGCGGCGACGGAGACGACACCGAATCCGACGGAGCCGATGAGCAGGAGGCGACGACGACCGATACGGTCGCCGAGGCTGCCCATCGACACGAGCAGGCCGGCGAGGACGAGCGGGTAGACGTCGACGATCCAGAGCAGCTGCGTGCCGGTCGGGGTGAGCGCGCTCGAGATCGCGGGCAACGCGAAATTGAGGACGGTGTTGTCGACCGACACCAGCAGGACGGGGAGCATGAGGACGGCGAGCGCGAACCAGGCTCGCCGGCCGGCACGGGGAGCGGCGACGGCGGTGGGTTCGGTGGCGGTGGACACGGGGACCTCTTTCACAGCGTGGAGAACGGCGCCGGTCGGGCGCCGCCTGCTCGACTATACCGTCCAGCCGGTATAGTATCAATCCGAATCCGACGAGCCGAATACGATGGAGCCATGGCGAAGCAGACCGCAGCCCGAGAACGCGTCCTCGACGCCTTCGCCGAACTCCTCATCGAGCAGGGTGAACGCGCCGCCACCCTCGACGCCGTCGCCGCGGCGGCCGGCGTCTCCAAGGGCGGTCTGCTCTACCACTTCGGCAGCAAGGAGGCCCTCGTCGACGGCCTCATCGAGCGGCTCTCAGACATGAGCGAGGCCGACACGGCGCGGATGCTCACGGCCCCGGAGGGTGTCGTCGAGTACTTCGTGCGGACCTCCGTCGACTGCGGCACCCCGTTCGACCGGACGATCATCGCCGTCGCGCGGCTGGCGCAGGGACAGCACGCTCAGGCGAGCGAGGCGATGGCGGACATCCGCCGGAGCTGGTTGCGCACGGTGGAGGACGCCGTCGGCGATCCCGACACCGCCCGCGCGATCGTGTTGATGTCCGACGGCCTCTACGCCAACACGGCGCAGCTCGGCATGGGGGTCAGCGATCCCGATGAGGGCAGCGACGAGTCGATCGAGCGGCTCCTGGCCGTCATCGCGCGACTGCTTCCCGCCGGCGGTCGCTGAGCCGCGACCCCCGCCGGGCGTACCGAAGCGGCGAAGGCGTCTCGGCGTCGGCGTCTCGACCTAGCGACGACGATGCCCCGCACCGGTCGGCACGGGGCATCGGGTCGCAGCGGCGGTCGGGCTACTGCTCGGTGATGTCGATCTCGCGGAGCAGCGTCGCGTCGATCGTCTCGCGGATGACCTCGAGGACGTCGTCTGCGACCGGTGAGTCGACCGTCAGCACGCTCAGCGCAGGGCCGCCGGCCTCGTGACGGGCGATCTGCATGCCCGCGATGTTGATGCCCGCCTCGCCGAAACGCTGACCGTAGACGGCCACGATGCCGGGCCGGTCGGTGTAGACCATCACGATGTGGTGCTTCGCGAACGGCACCTCGACGTCGTAGCCGTTGATCTCGACGATCTTCTCGGTCTGCTTCGTGCCCGTCAGCGTGCCCGACACCGAGATCTGCGATCCGTCGCTGAGAGCTCCGCGCAGCGTGATGACGTTGCGGTACTCCTCGCTCACCTCGTCGGTGAGCAGGCGCGTGACGACACCGCGCTGCTCGGCGAGCAGCGGAGCGTTCACGTACGAGACCGTCTCGCTGACGATGTTCGTGAAGATCCCCTTGAGCGCGGCCAGCTTCAGCACGCTGACGTCGTACCCGCTCAGTTCGCCGTGGACCTCGACGTCGACGCTCGTGAGCGATGAGGTCGACAGCGCGGCGAAGACCTGCCCGAGCTTCTCGACGAGCGGGATGCCGGGACGGACGTAGGGGTCGATCACACCGCCGGCGACGTTGACCGCGTCCGGGACGAGTTCGCCGCCGAGCGCGAGGCGCACGGACTTGGCGACCGAGACGCCGGCCTTCTCCTGCGCCTCATCGGTGGAGGCACCGAGGTGCGGCGTCACGATGACGTTCTCGAGCCCGAGCAGCTTCGTGTCGGTGGGCGGCTCGCTGACGAAGACGTCGAGGCCGGCACCGGCGATGACGTTGTTGGACAGCGCCTCGTACAGCGCGTCCTCGTCGATCAGGCCGCCTCGGGCGACGTTGACGACGTAGGCCGTCGGCTTCATCAGCGCGAACTGTGGGCCGGCGATCATGCCCGTCGTCTCCGGCGTCTTCGGCATGTGGATCGTGATGAAGTCGGACTGTGCCAGCAGCTCGTCGAGCGTGACCAGCTGCACCCCGAGCTGCTGCGCGCGAGCGGACGTGATGTAGGGGTCGTACGCGATGACGTTCGTGCCGAACGCCTGCAGACGGGCCGTGATGAGGGCACCGATACGGCCGAGGCCGATGATGCCGATGGTCTTCTCGTACAGCTCGGTACCCGTGTACTTGGACCGCTTCCACTGCCCCTGGGCGAGCGCTGCGTGCGCGGCCGGGATGTGGCGGGCGAGGCTCAGGATGTGCCCGACGGTGAGCTCGGCCGCGGAGATGATGTTCGAGGTCGGCGCGTTGACGACCATGACCCCGGCCGTCGTGGCCGCCTTGATGTCGACGTTGTCGAGACCGACACCCGCGCGCGCGACGACCTTCAACCGGGTGGCCGCCTGGATGGCCTCTTCGTCGACCTTGGTCGCGGATCGGACCAGGATGGCGTCGGCGTCGGCGATCGCCGCGAGCAGAGCCGGGCGGTCCGTCCCGTCGACGGAGCGCACGTCGAAGTCGGGCCCGAGGGCGTCGACGGTGGCTGGTGAGAGTTCTTCGGCGATCAGTACGACCGGTTTCGACACGGAACGGTTCCTTCGCAGTAGCAGTGGGGTGGGCAGCGCGTCGGTGTCCGGCGGCCATCGCAAGCCTATCGGAGGCGCACCGGGCGCTTCGTCGTGTGACGAGGCGGCGGCCGGGTCAGACGGAGAGGTCGATCAACTGCTGGGCGCCGAACATCGCGAGGACCGACAGCGAGATCGGCGCGACGACGCACAGTGCGACGAGGTAGCGCACGGCCTGCTCGCCGAGCGACCGGTCGCGACCGGTCCAGCAGGCGATCGCGAAGGCCACGATCGGCAGGAGCAGGCCGCCGATGAGGACGACCCAGCCGAGCGGCAGGACCGGCACGGCGAGGCCGTTCGCCGTTCCGACGATGCCGACGAGGTTGCCGACGGCCTCGAAGACGTCATAGGCGAAGAACAGGCCGAACAGGACGGCGATGGACCAGCTGAGCCAGCCGGGCCGCTCGGCGGCGGGTTTCGACACGGGGTCCGCGGTGGTGGAGGGCATCAGGGTCACACTCCTCGGAGGAACGGCCAGGGCAGGATGAGCACGACACCGAGCAGGAGCATCGCGATCCTGACGACCGGCCTGCCGCCGCGGGTCAACCAGAGGGTCGCCGCCATCCAGACGGGTCCCGCGGCGACCGCGAGTCCCTGTCCGAGATCGAACATGAATCGGCCGACCGCGTCGCTCGGGACGGCCGCGTCAGGACGGAACGCCGAGATCAGCCAACCGACGCTGTACAGCAGGAAGACCCCACCGAAGATGCCCAGCGTGACGAGCATGACCGAACTCATCTGCTCGCGGTCTCCGGCGGCAGCCTCATCCGCGACCCCATCGGTCGGCTTCGCGACGTCGACCTCGACATCGGCGGCCACCGGTTCCGCGGTCGGACGTGCGGGCTCCGAGGCCGACGGGACCGCCGCGGTCGCCCGACCACGCGTGATCGGCTCCTGTGATGCGGGCTCGAGCGTGGTCCGGTCGCCGGAAGCCGAGGTGTCGAGCGTCGGATCGTCGTCGCCCGCCCAGCTCAGCGCGTCTTCGTCCCGCGGCTCAGTCATACCGCCAGCCTATCGCCGCCGGGCCGACCGTCGAGCGCGGCGATCTGCACTCGACGGAGCAGAATTGCCTGGTGAACCCGTTCCCGCTCCTGCAGTCCGTCCTGACCATCGTCCTCGCGATCATGTTCATCGGCATGGGAGTCCTCCACTTCCTCCCGGGACCGGCGAAGACCATGGCCGCGATGATCCCGGGACCCTTCCGGAACAGCACCATCACACCGCGGATGCTCGTCGTCTTCACCGGTGTGTGCGAGATCGCGGGCGGCGTCGGCCTGCTCGTCCCACCCACCAGGCTCGCCGCAGTGGTCTGCCTGATCGTGTTCCTCGTCGCGGTGTTCCCGGCGAACGCCGCGGCCGCACGCCAGCCCGAGCGGTTCGGTCGCCTCGCCGTACCGTTCGTCCCACGACTGATCGGTCAGCTCGTGCTGATCCTCGCCCTCGTCATCGTGGCGCTCTGATCGCTCGATAGGACCGATCGACGATCCTCTCGGTGGCGACGGATCTCAGACGGCGACGGCAGCGCGCCTGGCCGCGGCCACCGCGCGAGCGACGGTCGTCGCGTCCGTGATGTCGTAGCTCGGCGACCCTCCGCCGGGGCCGGTCTCGGTGACCCGGCCGGCACGACGACGGGCGGACAGGTGCACCGCGTCGACACCCGCCCGGGCGAGGGCGGGGATCGCATCTATCGTGACGCCGCCACCGGCCATGATCTGCATCGAGCTGTCACCCTTCGAGGCCATCTGCGCGAGCTTCTCCGCGCCGTCGATACTCGCGCGCGCGCCGCCGGAGGTCAACAGACGGTCCACACCGGCGTCGCGCAGCTGGTCGGCGGACCGCACGGGGTCGGTCGTGGCGTCGACGGCCCGGTGGAACGTCACGGCGAGCGAGCCCGCAGCCTGACGCAGCTGAGCCAGCGCCTCCAGGTCGATCGTCCGGTCGGACCGGAGGGCGCCGACGACGATGCCCGCAGCACCCGCGGCCTCGAGCGCGAGGATGTCGCCGGACATGACGTCGATCTCCGCGGGCGAGTAGACGAAACCACCCTCTCGCGGACGCACGAGCACGTGCACGAAGTCGCTGAGCCCGGCTTCGTCCGCAGCACGGACCGCCGCCATGACCAGTCCGATGGAGGGGGTGAGCCCACCGGTGCCGAGGGCCTGGCACAACTCGACCCGCTGGGCTCCCTCGCGGATGGCGATGCGGACCCCCTCCACGTCCTGGACGGCGATCTCGACGGCGACTGGCGACTGGAGGCTCATTGGACCCATTGTTCCAGTGATCCGCTCGAGCCGAGGACGCGCACGCCGCTGCGCTACTTGTCCGTGCCCTGCGACACCGAACCCTGCAGCTGTCGCTGGAAGATCAGGTACACGATGAGCACGGGGACCACGGTGATCACGGACGCCGCGAAGAGCGCACCGAAGTCCACCGAGTACCCGGCCTGGGCGGCGAACGACGCCATCCCCTGCGTCAGGACGTAGTTCTGCGGGTTCGAGTTGAGCGCCACGGGCAGGAGGAACTGGTTCCACAGCCCCACGAAGTTGAGGATCGCAACGGTCGCGAGCCCCGGCCTCGCCATGGGCAGCATCACCTGGAAGAAGGTCCGCCACTCCCCTGCTCCGTCGATCGCGGCCGCCTCCGCGATGGAGACCGGCAGCGACTTGAAGAACGAGAACAGGAAGAACACCGTGAACGGGAAGGCGAACGCCGCGTACGTGAGGATGAGTCCCGGGAGCGAGTTGAGCAACCCGAGGCTCTGCAGCACGAAGAACAACGGCACGATCGCGAGGAACACGGGGAACGTGAGGCCGGCGAGCATCAGGTAGTAGATGGCCCGGCTCCCGAAGAAGCGGAACCGCGCCAGCACGTACGCACACATCGAGCCGAACAACATGGTCACGATGAGGGCGCCGAACACCACCACGATCGAGTTCAGGAAGAAGCTCCCGATACCGGCCGTCGTCCACGCGTTCACGTAGTTGTCGAAGTTCCATGTCGACGGCAGCGAGAACGGCGAGGCGAAGATCTCGGAGCTCGTCTTGAACGACGACATGACCGTCCAGAGCAGCGGGACGACGACCACGATCGACCAGATGATGAGCACCGTGTGCGATGCCGTCCCGACGACGCGGTCGCCCGTGGTCGGCTTGCGGCTAGCCGGTATGCGCGTGCCGGTTCCGACGACCGCCGGGTTCGCGGTCGTCGCCGTGGTCTGGACGGTCATTCCGCCACCCCTTCATCGTTGCCGCCGGTGAGTCGGCTGACCAGGAAGACGACGCCCGCGAACATCAGGGTGACGAGCGCGAGCACGACTCCCATCGCACAGGCGTAGCCGAACTGGCCCTTGGTGAACGCCGTCGTGAAGAGCTGCTGCGACATCACGAGCGTCGTGTTGGACGGGCCGCCGCCGGGATTCAACGCGGCCATGTACACAAATGCGTCGAGGGCGAGGATGCCCATGTAGATGTACGCCGTCTGGATGTTGTCCCGGATCAACGGGATCGTGATCGTGAGCGCGGTCCGCAGGCGACCCGCCCCGTCGATCCGTGCCGCCTCGTAGACCTCGGCCGGCACGCCCTTGATCGCGGCGATGAAGAGCACCGTGTAGAACCCGATGAGTCCCCAGACGATGACGAACATGGTCGCGATCATCGCCGTGTCCGGCGAACCGAGCCAGGCGAAGGACGTGAACTGGTCGAGCCCGATGCCGGTCAGGAAGCCGTTCAGCAGGCCGGACGACGGGTCGTAGATCTGCTTCCAGATGAGGCCGATGACGATGGCCGGCACGACGTACGGGAAGAAGGTGATCACGCGGTACACGCTCGAGTTGCGGAGGCCGCGGATCGGACCGTTGCTCGGTCCACCGATCGTGATGAGGGAGGCGAAGAGGAACGCAATCCCGAGGGTCACGAGCGGCAGGACGATCGCGAGCGCGACGCTGTTGCCCATGGACTGGAGGAAGGTCTGGTCCTGGAAGAGCTTCGTGTAGTTCGAGAACCCGACGAAGTCCATCCCCGGGGAGAACCCGGACCAGTTCGTCAACGAGTAGTACGCCGCTTGCGCGAACGGCGACACCACGAAGACGACGTACCCCACCACCGGCACGATCAGGAAGACCAGGAAGAACGTGACCCGGTCGAACGTGAAGTCCCGGCGGCGCAGCCGCCGGGCGGCGGGAGGGGTAGCCCCTCCCACCTTCCCGAGCGGTGTGCCGACAGCCGTCATTTGACGGTGACCTTGTCCACGGAGTCGTCGTTGCGGACCTTGTCGGAGATGTCCTGCATGCCCTTGGTGAGCGTGGCGACGTCGGAACCGCCCTGCAGGAACGTGTTCCACAGAACGAGGAGGTCCGTGTTGAGCCCGTAGAGGTCGATGAAGTTCCACGAGAACACATCGGAGCCGGCGTCGTTCAGCATCTTCACCTGGGACACGAGCGCCGTCGAGCCGAAGCCGTCCTCGGGGATCGTGTCCTTGACGATCGTCGACGAGAAGGTCGTCTTGGCGAAGTTCACCGCGGCGTCGTTCGACAGCATGGCCCGCAGGAACTCCTTGCCGCCGCCGACGTTCTTGCCCTGCGACGGGACGATGAAGCCTTCACCCGCGGTGCTGTGGAGCGCCGTGTACGGCAGGGCCGAGTTCGCGGTGACGGTCGGCTCCGGGGCCCCCGTCATCTTGAACCCGTCCTTCGTCTGGGTCTTCATCTCGTTCTCGATCCAGCCACCCGAGGGGTAGAGGATGAAGTCCTCCGAGTTGCTCCACTGGGCCTGGGCCGCGGTGAACTGCGTCCCCGCACCGCCGGGCTTGATGTAACCGGCGTCGACGATCTGCTTCATCGCGGTGAGCACGTCCTGCACGGCCGGCTTCGACCAGCAATCGGCTTCGAGGTTCTCGAGCGCGAGACGGACCTCGTCGCCACCCTCCTTGATCGCCGAGGCAATCGCCATCGTGAGGTAGTAGGTGGCCGCCTCGGTGCCCCAACCGAACAGGTATTTGCCCTGCGCTTTGGCCTTCGCACCGAGGTCGAGCGCCTCGGCCCAGGTCTTCGGGGGCGTCCAGCCGTTGGCCTCGAAGAGTGCCGCCGAGTACCAGATCGCGTAGACCGTCAGCACGTAGTTCAACTGCACGAACTTGCCGTCGAAGGTGCCCGGCTCGACGACACCCGGGTACAGGGTGTCCTTGATGACCTTGCCCTCGTAGTTCTTCGCCTCGATGACGTCCGTCAGGTCGGCGAGCTGCTCGCGGATGGTGTTGATGCCGATGAGGCCGGCACCGCTGTTGTCGATGACGTCCGGCGGGTTGCCGGCGACGAACCGCGGCTGGAGGGTCTGCGCGATGTTCGTGGCGGCCGTGACCTTGACGGTCGAGCCCGCCTGCTGCTTCTCGACGAGCTTCCCGGCGAACTCGGTGTACTCGATGCCGTACCCGCCCTTGAAGATGACGGCGTCGACGGTCGAGTTGGCGGCCATCCCGAACGGGTTGTCGGCCGAGACCGGTCCGCCGGTGGTCGTCGCCCCGCCTCCGCCGCCGACACAGGACGCGAGCGTCCCGCCCAGCGGGAGGAGGATCGCGGTCGCGAGTGCTCCTCGCAGGAAATCGCGGCGTTGGAGCGTTGCTGGCTGCTTGTCCATCGGTCTACCTTCCAGTGATTCGAGTGTTGCCCGGGTGTGGTGCTGTCGGGGTGGTGTTGTCGGGTGTGTGGTGCGGGTACAGCGACGCCTCGGGTTCAGGCGTCACGTCTGATCCGGCCTCGGTAGCGGTCCTCGAGCACACTGTTGTGCTCGTCGCCGCCCGGGATGTTGGCCGAGATGTAGAGCGGTGGGGTCTCGCCGGTGTCCGCGATCCTCGCCGCGACGCCGATGGTGAGGAGCTGCGCGAGGTAGGCCGCCGTGATCGAGGACACCGCGCCGACCGGGACGCCGTCCTGGACCTCGATGGTCGCGTCACCGAACGGAGCACGGTTGTCGAGCACCACGTCGGCCACCTCGGAGAGCCGCAGCCCGCTCGGGTGCTTCGGCTCGACGCGCGAGGTGTGCTCGAGCGAGGTCACGGCGATGACGGGGTGGCCGTGTTCCTTGGCGATCAGGGCGAGTCCCACGATCGACCCGTTGACGCCGGAGTTCGACGCGATGATGAACACGTCACCCTCCCCCACCGGAGAGATCGCGAAGAGCTCCGCTGCGACATCGCCGCTGCGCTCCAGCGCGGCACCACCGAGGTCGTCGACGGACCGTGCGCCGCGGAGGACGACGTCCCGCAGCGCGATCTTGTTCGTCGGGATCAGTCCCCCGGCGCGTCCGGCGATCTCCATCGCGAACGCCTCCGAGTGGCCGGTGCCGAACGCCTGGATGACCGCTCCGCGCTCGAGGGCCGCGACCAGCAGGTCGATCGCGGGGTCGAGTTCGCCGGACCGCGCCGCCCGGGTGATGTCCGCGAGGCGCGAGGTCACCTCGTCGGTGTAGCGATCGACGTGATCGGTCCAGTTCGTGGTGGATGTGGTGCTCATTCGGTTCCTCTCAGACGCCCACGGGCGAAGCAGTCTCGGACAGGGCGCCGGCCTTGGTCGGTCGGCGGTGCGGGGCGACCGCGAGGGCGGAGGCCGCGAGGCGCTTGGTCGTGCGCTCGAAGTTCTGCTGCGCGACGAACAGGTACAACAGATCCAGGACGAACAGCTGACCGTGCTTGGCGGAGAGGTCGTCGGGCTGCAGGAACCGTTCGTGGGCCGAGGTGATGATGGCCAGGGTCGACGCGGCGACGAGCGGGGAGTCCGGGTTGTTGCTGATCGCCACGGTGAGCGCGCCCGCGCGACCCGCCTGGCGGAGCATCTGGATGGTCTCCTCGGTGCGCCCGGTGTTGCTGATCCCCAGGGCGACCGAGTCGGGGCCCTGGATCGCAGCGCTCGTGAGGCCCGCGTGGACCTCCGACCAGGCGTGCGTGCTGATGCCGATCCGGTACAGCCTGGCCTGCATCTCGTCGGCGAGCATCGCGCTGCCGCCCACACCGTAGATGTCGACGTTCCGGCTGCGCGCGATGGCTGCGGCGATCTCGAGCATGACCTCGAGGTCGATCACGTCGGCGGTCTCCCGCAGCGTCCGCGTGTGCGCGTTGAGCAGCGTGCTCAGGACGTCCGGCGCCGAGTCGTCGGGACCGAACGCCCGGCCGATGTCGGTCTGCCAGGAGTCGCGAGCGGTGCTGCGACCGAAGTCCTTGGCGAGGTCGACCCGGAACGGCGCGTAGCCGGTGTATCCGATGATCCGGCAGAAGCGGGTGATGGTCGCCGCTGAGACGCCCGAATCGGCGGCGAGTTCACCGATCGTGAGGGTCAGGGGGGCGTCGGGGTTCTCCAACAGATAGTCCGCGATACGCAGCATGACCCCGGACATCTCCGGCATCCGCGACCGAATCCGGTTGGTCACGCCGGTGGCGTGCTCGACCGGTGGGTCGGTGCGGATGGAAACAGTCATGGAAATTCCTTTTCTCCTTCGTTGGAGTGACGCGAAACTGATTCTTACAGTACGTTGTGGCCCACGGCAACATGTTTCGAGATGATGACGACCATGAAAACAACTCTGGCGGTCGACGCCGGCGGCACCTCGTCCCGGGCGGTGCTCGTCGACGCCTCCGGACGTCGCCTCGGTTCCGGTCGGGCGGGCGGCGGGAATCCGACCTCGTCCGGCGTGGACAGCGCCGCCACGCAGATCGCGCTCGCAGCTCGTGCCGCGCTCGACCTGGCCAGGACGACGACGTCCATGTCGCCTCTCCCGTCCGGGTCGCTCGTGGTGATCACGCAGGCGGGGCAGGTGTCCGACGCCTACCGCCGCGCCCTGGACGCGCACCTCGTACCGCTCGGACTCGGACCGGTCGTCATCGAGCCGGATCTGCTCGGCATGTACGGCTCCGGCTCGGCGTCGCCGGACGGCGTCGTACTCGTCGCGGGGACCGGGAGCGTCGCGGGACGGATCAGGGACCGTCTGGTCGTCCGAGAGGTGGGCGGCGCCGGCTGGCTCCTCGGTGATGGCGGCTCCGGATTCTGGATCGCCCGACGCGTGATCCGCGCGGTCGCCGCCGATCTCGACGGCATCGGACCCCGCACGGGCCTCACCCGGCTGCTCTCCCAGGCGATCGGGTCCACTCCGGACCCGTCCTCATCCGGTGGCGCCGACCACCGCCGGTCCCCGGTACTCGACACACTCATCCGCTCGGTGAACGACGGTCCCCCCATCGCCATCGCCCGCCTGGCGCCGCTCGCCTTCCAAGCCGCGGACGACGAGGTCGCGCGGTCCATCCTCGACGCTGCCGTGGACCGTTTGGCCGTCCTCGTCGAACGGGTGCTGGCTCCGGGTCCCGACCACCGAGAGCGCACGCTCGTCGTCGGCGGCAGCGTGCTCGTCGACGGACTCCTCCCGTCCGTCCCCTCCGCCGCGGAGCGCCTGTCATCGGCTGCCGCCGGGGCCCGACTCGTCCCGGTCGCCGACGGCCTCGTCGGAGCCGCCGCCCTGGGCATCAGAATGCTGGGCGGGGACGTCGACGACGCGACCCTCAGCCGCCTGCGCGAGGACCTAGCCGCAGGGGCGACGCGGTGACGGCGGACCGGATCGCCGTCATCGGCACCGGTGCCATGGGACTGGCGCACGTCCGCGCGCTCGCCGGACTCGGTGCAGCGGACCGGATCGCCTACCTGTGCTCGGCCCGGTCGCCGAGAGCCATGCCGGAGGCACCGGCAGCACGACTCACCACCTCGGTCGACGAGGTGTTCCTCGATGCCTCCGTGGGCATCGTCCTCATCTGCACGCCGACCGACACCCATCGTGACCTCGCCGTCAGCGCGCTCCGTGCCGGCAAACACGTCCTGCTGGAGAAACCGATCGCCCTGACGCTCGCCGACGCCCACGCGATCCTGCGCACCGCCGACGCGTCCGACCGGATATTCATGGTCGCGCACGTCGTCCGGTTCTTCGGCGGGTACGAGGCGATCGACGACGCGGTGCGCGCCGGCGCCGTCGGCACACCCCTCGCCGTCACGGCCGAACGGCTGAGCTCCCCTACCGCCCCGTCACCGTGGTGGCAGGACGAGCGACGCTCCGGCGGCCCCCTCGTCGACTTCGCGATCCACGACTTCGACCAATTGAACCAGGTCCTCGGCCAGCCGCGATCCGTGTCAGCACGCCGCACCGGCACCGGTCGCCCCATCGAGACGACCGTCGACTACGCCGACGGCGGCATCGGGCGTGTCCTCACCTCCATGGAGCTCCCGCCGGCCTTCGGCTTCAGCTCGGCCATCGAGGTGCTCGGCAGCACCGGGCTCATCGCCCACCGATTCGTCGGCGCGTCCCCGACCCACACACCGCCGCTCGCGATCGACGCGCTCGGGTCGGCCGCCGCGCACGGCTTCGTCGGCCTCGACGAGACCGATCCCTACCGACGGCAGATGGCCTCCTTCCTCGACTGCGTCGATCGAGACGTCCAACCGTTCCGGGTGACCGGCCGGAGCGCCCTCGCGGCCCTGACCGTCGCGTTGGCGGCGAAGGCGTCATTGGACACCGGCATACCCGTGCAGTTCTCCGAATCCAACGACGTTCCAACCACCGACACATAGCAAGTCCGCTGGCCCGACCACACCGGTCCACGAGACAGCAGACATCCGACCTTTCGTGTTAGCCTGCCCCCGCACCGCCGTGAACCCACTCGACGATCGAAGGGCCGCCGTGACCGAGACCACCATCCCCAGACCCGACACCGCCTGGTTCGACGAGGCGAGATTCGGACTGTTCCTGCACTGGGGCCTCTACGCCCTCCCCGCACGCCACGAGTGGGTGCAGACGCGGGAGCGCCTCTCGGCCGAACACTACGAGCGCTACCGCGAACACTTCGACCCCGACCGGTTCGACCCCCGCTCCTGGGCCAAGCAGGCCAGGGCGGCCGGCTTCCGGTACGCGGTCCTCACGACGAAGCACCACGACGGCTTCTGCCTGTGGGACTCGGCGCTCACCGACTTCACGTCCACGCACACGCCCGCCGGCCGTGACCTCGTGGCGGAGTTCGTGGAGGCGTTCCGCGCCGAGGGACTCCGGATCGGCTTCTACCACTCGCTCATCGACTGGCATCACCCCGATTTCACGGTCGACGGCATCCACCCGCGACGCGAGGACGCCGAGGCGCTCGCCGCGAACGCCGACCGGGACTGGTCCCGCTATCGCGACTATCTGCACGGCCAGGTGCGCGAGCTGCTCACCGGTTACGGCCCGATCGACTACCTCTTCTTCGACTTCAGCTACTCGCAGGGCATCGAAGGCCTGCCGGGCAAGGGCGCCGCCGACTGGGGCTCCGAGGAACTCGTCGAGATGATCCGCGGGCTGCAGCCGGAGATCCTCATCAACGACCGCCTCGAACTCCCGGGCGACGTCACCACCCCGGAGCAGTATCAGCCCGTGGTGACGCCGGTCGGTCCCGACGGCGACCCCCTCCGGTGGGAGGCCTGCCAGACCCTGAACGGCAGCTGGGGGTACGACCGCGACAACCTCGACTACAAGTCGCCGGAGTTGCTCCTGCGGATGCTCATCGATTCGGTCTCGAAGAACGGCAACATGCTGCTGAACATCGGACCGACCGCGCGCGGGACGATCGATCCGCGCGCGATCGAACGACTCGACGTTCTCGCCGACTGGTTCGCGCTCCACGAGCGGGCGATCCGAGGATGCGGCCCGTCGGCGTTCAGCAGTCCGACCGACGTCCGGTACACGCAACGGGGCGACCGGCTGTACGTGCACGTCTTCGCCTGGCCGTTCGTGCACCTGCACCTGCCCGGTCTCGGCGGCCGGGTGCGCTACGCCCAGCTGTTGTCGGACGGCTCCGAGGTGCCCTTCCAGGTGCATCGCCCGGAGCACGACCTGCCGAACCAGCACACCCAACCGAAGGGACTCGGTCCCGACACGGTGACCCTGCACCTGCCGATCGGTGAACCCGACACCCCGATCCCGGTCATCGAGATCTTCCTCGAGCCCGGCACGATCGGAGCGACGACAGCCTGAGGTCTTCCGCAGACGACGGAACGCCCGCCCCGACGGATCGGGGCGGGCGTTCCGACTCGGCGCCGCTGAGCGGCTGGACGAGCGGAGACTAGCGGGCGACGCTGCCGTCGACGTAGTCGTCGTCGTTCGAGGCGTTCCACGCGAAGAGCTTGCGCAGCTCGCGACCGGTGGCCTCGATCGGGTGGTCCTCACCCTTCTTGCGCAGCTCGAGGAACTCGGGCGCGCCGGCGTCCTGGTCGTCGATGAAGCGCTTGGCGAAGGTGCCGTCCTGGATGTCCTTGAGGACCGCCTGCATGTTGGTCTTGACGCTCGGGTCGATGACACGCGGGCCGGAGACGTAGTCGCCGTACTCAGCCGTGTCGGAGACGCTCCAACGCTGCTTGGCGATGCCACCCTCCCAGATGAGGTCGACGATGAGCTTCAGCTCGTGGAGCACCTCGAAGTAGGCGATCTGCGGCTGGTACCCGGCCTCGGTGAGGGTTTCGAAGCCGTACTGGATCAGCTGCGAGACACCACCGCACAGGACGGCCTGCTCGCCGAAGAGGTCGGTCTCGGTCTCCTCGGTGAAGGTGGTCTTGATGCCGCCGGCACGGAGGCCGCCGATCGCCTTGGCGTAGGACCAGGCGAGCGCCCAGGCGCCACCGGTCTCGTCCTTCTCGACGGCGACGATGACGGGGACGCCACGGCCGGCCTCGTACTCGCGACGGACGGTGTGGCCCGGTCCCTTCGGGGCGACCATGAAGATGTCGACGCCCTCGGGAGCCTCGATGTAGCCGAAGCGGATGTTGAAGCCGTGGCCGAAGACGAGCGCCTTGCCCGGAGCGAGCTGGTCCTTGATGGACTCGGCGAAGATCGTGCGCTGGTGCTGGTCCGGAGCGAGGATGACGATGACGTCGGCCCATGCGGAGGCGTCGGCGACGTTCTTGACGGTGAAGCCCTGCTCCTCGGCCTTGGCGATCGACTTCGAGCCGTCCTTCAGGCCGACGACGACCTCGACACCGGAGTCGCGGAGGTTGAGCGCGTGTGCGTGGCCCTGCGAGCCGTAGCCGATAACGGCAACCTTCTTGCCCTGGATGAGCGACAGGTCTGCGTCCTGGTCGTAGAAAATCTCAGTCACTGGTGGTTCTCTCCTTGGTTGTGGTTTCGCAATACGTCGCAGATGCGACTAGTTCTTGAAGACGCGTTCGGTGATGGACTTCGAGCCGCGCCCGATGGCGAGGAGACCCGATTGGGCGATCTCCTTGATGCCGTAGGGCTCGAGCACCTTGAGGAGCGCGGTCGTCTTCCCGGAGTCGCCCGTGACCTCGATCACGAGGGCGTCGGTCGCCACGTCGACGACGCGGGCCCGGAACAGGTTGACGGCTTCCAGCACCTGGGAACGGGTGGAGTTGTCGACGCGGACCTTGATGAGCAGGTGCTCGCGCTGGACGGACTGCGCCGGATCCAGCTCGACGATCTTGATGACGTTGATGAGCTTGTTCAGCTGCTTCGTCACCTGCTCGAGCGGAAGCTCCTCGACGTCGACGACGACCGTGATCCGGGACAGGCCCTCGATCTCGCTGTGGCCGACCGCGAGGCTCTCGATGTTGAAGCCCCGGCGGGCGAACAACCCGGCGACGCGGGTCAACAGACCGGGCTTGTCCTCGACGAGGAGGCTCAGGACGTGGCTGCTCATGCTCAGGCCTCCTCATCGAACGACGGACTGTGGTCCTTGGCGTACTGGACGTAGCTGTTGCTGACACCCTGCGGCACCATCGGCCACACCATCGCGTCCGCACTCACCACGAAGTCGATGACGACCGGACGGTCGTTCGTCTCCAGGGCGAGCTTGATGGCGGCGTCGACCTCCTCCTCCTTCGTCACGCGGATCGCGAGGCAACCGTAGGCCTCGGCCAGCTTGACGAAGTCGGGGACGCGGATGGTGTCGTGCCCGGTGTTCAGGTCGGTGTTCGAGTACCGACCGTCGTAGAAGAGCGTCTGCCACTGTCGGACCATGCCCAGTGAGGAGTTGTTGATGATCGCGACCTTGATCGGGATGTTGTTGATCGTGCAGGTCGCGAGCTCCTGGTTGGTCATCTGGAAACAGCCGTCGCCGTCGATCGCCCACACGTGGCGATCGGGCTGGGCCACCTTGGCGCCCATGGCCGCTGGGACGGAGTAGCCCATGGTCCCGGCACCACCAGAGTTCAACCAGGAGTTCGGACGCTCGTACTTGATGAACTGCGCCGCCCACATCTGGTGCTGGCCGACGCCCGACGCGAAGACGCCCTCCGGCCCGGTGATCTCGCCGATGCGGGAGATCACGTGCTGTGGCGAGAGCAGACCGTCGGTCGGCTCGGCGTAGCCCAGCGGGAACTCCTCGCGGAGGCCGTCGAGGTAGGACCACCACTCGGCGATGTCGGGGGTGACCTCGCGGGCGGCCGACTCGAACGCCGACTGGAGATCGACGATGACGTCCTTCGCGTCGCCCACGATGGGGACGTCCGCGATGCGGATCTTCGAGATCTCCGCCGGGTCGACATCAACGTGGACGACCTTGGCGTTCGGCGCGAAGAGCGAGGCCTTGCCGGTCACGCGGTCGTCGAACCGGGCACCGAGCGACACGAGCAGGTCGGCCTCCTGCAGCGCGAGCACTGCCGGGACGGTGCCGTGCATGCCGGGCATGCCGAGGTGCTGCGTGTGCGAGTCGGGGAACGCCCCGCGAGCCATGAGCGTCGTCACCACCGGAGCCCCGGTCGCCTCCGCCAGCGCGAGCAGTTCCTCGGAGGCCTTGGAGCGGATCACGCCGCCACCGACGTACAGCACCGGCTTCTTAGCGTTGACGAGCAGCTGCGCAGCGGCCTGGATCTGCTTGCCGTGCGCCTTCGTCACCGGACGGTAGCCGGGCAGGTCGACCTTCGGCGGCCAGATGAACGGCGCCTCGGCCTGCTGGGCGTCCTTCGTGATGTCGACCAGCACCGGTCCGGGACGGCCGGTACCCGCGATCTCGTAGGCCGCGGCGATGGCCGCCGGGACCTCCTCCGGTGTCTTGACGAGGAAGGAGTGCTTCGTGATCGGCATGGTGATGCCGACGATGTCCGCTTCCTGGAACGCGTCAGTGCCCATGAGGGTCGAGAACACCTGACCGGTGATCGCGACCATCGGCACCGAGTCCATGTAGGCGTCGGCGATGGCGGTGACGAGGTTCGTCGCGCCGGGGCCCGACGTCGCGATGCACACGCCGATCCCGCCACCGGCGGCGGCGTATCCTTCCGCCGCGTGGCCGGCGCCCTGCTCGTGTCGGACCAGGATGTGACGGAGCTTCGTCGAGTCCATCAGCGGGTCGTAGGTCGGCAGGATCGCGCCGCCGGGCAGACCGAAGATGTCGGTGACCCCGAGGAGCTCGAGCGATCGGACGATCGCCTGGGCTCCCGTCAGGATCTCCGGTGCGGCCGGGGCCGCAGGTGTTCTGGGATGAGGCACGGGTTGGGATTCCGTGGGCATGATAATTCCTTCAGCGATGAGATGCACGAACGAGATGCTCGGTTATCCCGTGATCGCGCCCTCCGCTGCGGAGTGCACGAGACGAGAGTACTTTGCGAGAACGCCACGGGTATAGCGCGGGGGAAGAGGCGCCCAGCCGTCGCGGCGGGCTTCCAGCTCTGCTTCGTCGACGAGTAGGTCGAGCGAGCGGCCAGCGATATCGACCCGTATCAGATCACCATCGCGCACGAAGGCGATCGGACCTGCGTCGACCGCTTCGGGTGCTATGTGGCCGATGCACAGTCCGGTTGTGCCGCCTGAGAATCGACCGTCCGTCAACAGTAGTACATCCTTGCCGAGTCCGGCGCCCTTGATGGCGGCCGTGATCGCGAGCATCTCGCGCATCCCCGGTCCGCCCTTCGGGCCCTCGTAGCGGATGATGACGACGTCGCCCTTGTTGATCTTGCCCTCGGTGAGTGCGTCCATGGCACCGCGCTCACGTTCGAAGACCCGCGCGGGTCCTTCGAAGACCTCGGCGTCGAATCCGGCCGTCTTCACGACGGCGCCCTCGGGCGCGAACGACCCCTTGAGGATCGTGATGCCGCCGGTCGCGT
Organism: uncultured Plantibacter sp.; assembly: GCF_963518075.1. NCBI lineage: Bacteria > Bacillati > Actinomycetota > Actinomycetes > Micrococcales > Microbacteriaceae > Plantibacter > uncultured Plantibacter sp. The sequence goes on along the minus strand of NZ_CAUQHZ010000007.1, from coordinate 98,077 downwards.
GGATCGGGTTGTCGAGCGTGCGGATGACCGTGCCGTCGATCGGGTCGGGGTTGATGTCGGCGAGGTTCTCGGCGACGGTCTTGCCGGTGACGGTGAGGCAGTCGCCGTGCAGCAGACCGGCGTCGAGCAGCGCCTTCATGACGACGGGGACGCCGCCGTGACGGTCGACGTCGTTCATGACGTACTGGCCGAACGGCTTCAGGTCGCCGATGTGCGGCACCTTGTCGCCGATGCGGTTGAAGTCGTCGAGCGTGAGGTCGACCTCGGCCTCGCGGGCGATCGCGAGCAGATGCAGGACCACGTTCGTCGATCCGCCGAAGGCCATCGCGACGGCGATGGCGTTCTCGAACGCCTCCTTCGTCAGGATGTCTCGCGCGGTGATGCCGAGTCGGAGCATGTTGACCACGGCTTCGCCCGAACGGTGCGCGAAGTAGTCGCGACGGCGATCGGCCGAGGGCGGCGAAGCCGAACCCGGGAGGCTCATCCCGAGCGCCTCGGCGACCGACGCCATCGTGTTGGCCGTGTACATCCCGCCGCACGCACCCTCGCCAGGGGCGATGGCGCACTCGATGCGCTTGAGGTCCTCTTCGCTCATGTTGCCGGCCTTGCAGGCCCCGACCGCTTCGAAGGAGTCGATGATCGTGACCTCCTTCTCGGTGCCGTCGGAGAGCTTGACCCAACCCGGCGCGATCGATCCGGCGTAGAGGAAGACCGAGGAGAGGTCGAGTCGTGCGGCCGCCATGAGCATGCCCGGCAGCGACTTGTCGCAGCCGGCGAGCAGAACCGTGCCGTCGAGGCGCTCGGCCATGACCACGGTCTCGACGCTGTCGGCGATGACCTCGCGTGAGACGAGCGAGAAGTGCATGCCCTCGTGGCCCATCGAGATGCCGTCGGAGACGGAGATGGTGCCGAACTGCAGCGGGTATCCCCCGCCCGAGTGCACGCCCTCCTTGGCCCCCTGTGCAAGGCGGTCGAGCGAGAGGTTGCAGGGGGTGATCTCGTTCCACGAGCTCGCGATGCCGATCTGGGGCTTGTCCCAGTCCTCGTCGCCCATGCCGACGGCGCGGAGCATGCCGCGCGAAGTGGTCGCCTCGATCCCGTCGGTGACGGCACGACTGCGTGGTTTGATGTCGATCTCTGGCATTTTAAGAGTCTACGGCTTCCTTGTTGCTTCGATATTCCGCGAGCATGCCGAGGACGCGCGCGATCTCCGAGGGTCCTTCGACCCTGAAGTCGGCGGCGGTCACGCCGGCACCGCTCTTCACCCCGAGGTCGCCGGGGCCGAGTGCGCCGAACGCGTCCTCGTCCGTGACGTCGTCGCCCGCGTAGAACACGGCATCTGCTTTGGTGTACCGCCGGAGGTGTTCGACGGCTTCGCCCTTGGTCGCGCTCCTGAGCGAGAACTCGAGGACGTTCTTGCCCTCTCGAACCGTCAGGGCGCCGAACTCGTCCTTGGTGTGGGCGAGTGCTTCGAGGTGGGCGATCCTGGAGTCTTCTTCACTGGCGAGCCTCGTGTGCAGGGCGAACCCTGCCGGCTTCCGCTCGATCCAGACATTATCGTAACCCTCCGCGACGTCCTGGAGGATCCGTTGGAGGGTCTCCCGCTGTTCGCGTTCCTCGTCGTCGAGGGCGAGGGCGTCGTCGGGGTTGTCGAGCCGGATCTCGACGCCGTGCGAGCCGGCGAACAGGGCGTGGTCGGGCAGCTCGGCCACCGCCACGAGACTGTCGATCGCGCGCCCGGACACGAGTGCGACACGCGTCCCGGGCAGGTCCATCAGCGCCAACACGGCCTTGCGGGCCGCGGGCAGCGCGCGCGCCTGATCCGGGTCGTCGACCTCCGGGGCCAGCGTGCCGTCGAAGTCCAGGGCCACCAGGAGCTTCGGGACGTCGGCCAGGCGGCGGAGTTCCGCACGCAGTCCGAGGGGAAGCCCCCCGAGGGTGTCGGTGGGCTCGTCGGTGGTGCTCATGACTGGGTGGTGCTCCCCTGCTCGATGGTCGGTGACTGGTCGCGTACGCGCTGCAACTCGTCGAGGAAGGACGCCGACCACCGCGCGACGTCGTACTCCATGACGCGCTTGCGCAGCGCCCGCATGCGACGACCACGCTCGGCCTTCGTCATGTGCACGGCCTGGAGGATCGCCGACTTCATCCCCTCGATGTCGTGCGGGTTGATCTTGAGGGCCTGCTTCAGTTCGTCGGACGCGCCGGCGAACTCGCTCAGGACGAGCACGCCGTCGTTGTCGTAGCGAGCGGCGACGTACTCCTTCGCGACCAGGTTCATGCCGTCGCGCAGGGCCGTGACGAGCATGACGTCGGCGGCGAGGTAGAGCGCGGCCATCTCCTCACGGGGGTACCCGTGGTGCAGATACTGGATCGCGGTGTGGCCGATGGTGCCGAAGTCGCCGTTGATCCGGCCGACCGTCTGTTCGATGTCGTCGCGGAGCTGGCGGTACGTCTCGACGCGCTCGCGGCTGGGGCTCGCGACCTGGACGAGCGTGACGTCCTCGACCGCGAGCTTGCCCTGTGCGAGGAGTTCGCCGAAGGCCTTGAGTCGGTGCCCGATGCCCTTCGTGTAGTCGAGACGGTCGACGCCGAGCATGATCGTCTCCGGGTTGCCGAGCTCCTCGCGGATCTGCTTGGCACGGGCGATGATGTCGGGGCGCTGCGCGAGGGCCTGGTACCCCTTGCTGTCGATCGAGATCGGGAAGTGCCGGGCGATCACCGTGCGGTACGGGGCGCCGCGCTTCGAGGCGGCCGGTGCGGCGTCCGTCGTGACCGACACGAGGGCCGCGTCGAGTGGGACCTGGATCGCGGCCCCCTTCGTCTCGTACCCGAACAGGCGGCGGACCGCCCGGGAGAAGTTGCCCGCGTCCGCGACGCGCTGGAAGCCGATGACGTCGGCGCCGAGCAGTCCCTCGATGATCTGGCGTCGCCACGGGAGCTGCGAGTAGATGCCGTAGGCGGGGAACGGGATGTGGTTGAAGAACCCGATCGTGAGGTCGGGTCGCAGTTCACGCAGGATCTTGGGCACGAGCTGCAGCTGGTAGTCCTGCACCCACACCGTGGCACCGTCGGACGCGGCCGCCGCGGCCGCCTCAGCGAACCGTCGGTTCACGGCGACGTAGGAGTCCCACCACTCGCGGTGGTAACTCGGCGGAGCGATGACGTCGTGGTAGAGCGGCCAGATGGTGTCGTTCGAGAAGCCCTCGTAATAGCGGGCGATCTCGTCTTCAGACAGCGGGACCGGGATGATCCACATCTCGTCGTTGTCGAACGGCTCGATCTCGAGGTCGGCCGAGCCGGCCCATCCGATCCATGCGCCGTCGGCACCGCGCATGACGGGTTCGAGGGCGGTCACGAGTCCACCGGGTGAAGTCCGCCAGCTCTCGGCACCGTCTGCGTCGACGACGCGGTCGACCGGCAGCCGGTTGGATACCACGATGAAGTCGAAGGTCGACGCTGATCCGCCGTCAGGCGCGGAATATCTGGTGATGATGGCCCTCCCGGGGTACTCGGGTTCGCTGTTCAGGCTAGCAGCGTTCCGCATGGCGAAACCGCGTGTTCAGACGGCGAGCATATGCTTGCGCTGATGATCCGCCATGGCATGAGCACGTCCTGCGTCTACCCGCTGGGAACCCGGCGCGCGTTCGAGTTGGCCGCCGAAGCCGGCTACGACGGTGTCGAGGTCATGGTCACCCAGGACCGCGTGACGCAGGACGCCAACGCGCTCCGCGCCCTCGCCGCCGAGACCGGGCTGGACATCCTCTCCATCCACGCGCCGGTCCTGACCCGGACCGCGTTCGTCTGGGGCCGTGACCATCGGGAGAAGCTCCGGCGCTCGGCGGAGCTCGCCGCCGCCGTCGGGGCGTCGACCGTGGTCGTGCACCCGCCGTTCCGCTGGCAGCGGCGCTACGCGCACGCCTTCGTCGACCTCGTCGCGGAGTTGACCGAGACGCACGGCCTCGAGCTGGCCGTCGAGAACATGGCGTGCTTCCAGAGCCGCGGGCTCCGCGTGCAGCCGTTCGCCTTCGGGTACGACCCGGCCCCACTCGCCTGCGCCGCCCTGACGCTCGACTTCTCCCACGCGGCCCTCGCGGGTGAGGACTCGCTCGAGATCGCGACCCGCTACGGCGACCGCCTCCGACACGTGCACCTGTGCGACGGGACCGCGCCGTCGCCGCGGGGTGCCTTCCTCGACGAGCACCTCCTCCCGGGCGCCGGTGAGCAGCCGGTCGCCGAGGTCCTCGAGCTGCTGCGCGCGGCGGACTGGTCGGGAAGCATCGTGGCGGAGGTGCACCTGCCCGCGACCGGCGGCGACACGCTCCGCCTCGCCCAGCTGCGGGCCTCACTGGCCTTCGCGAAGCGTGCGTTCGCTAGCACAGGCGAGAACCCGAAGGAAAGCCCGGATGCGGGGGGCCTCCCCTACCGGCTAGCGTGAAGACATGCGAAAATTCCTCTTCAACGGCAGCATGATCTCCACGGTCTTCGGCGGCATCTCCGCCCTCCAGGCGACCCGCCAGGGACCGCGGGACTGGAAGCTCGCCCTCCTCTGGGTGAGCTGGGGCATCTCGCTCGCCCTCGCGATCAGCTCGGTGCTCGAGGACAGCAAGCAGGCTGAGATCGGCCGCTGAGGTCGCGCCGGACGCGTTACCACGACCGCGCGGGAAACCCGAGAATTGGGGCGGTCATCCGCGTGTCTCCGCGTCGTTCCGCGCCTCGTGATCGACAATGAAGCCAGTCCAGCCTCACGGATGATCCGCTTTCGATGAAGGGCCCGCCATGTTCGGTCGCCGACGCCACGCAGCACCAGTCTCCGCATCGAAGCTGTCCGAGAAGCAGCTGTTCGACCTCGTCCACGCACGACTGGCGAGCGAACTCGGTGCCAACGGCGCCTGGGTGCTGTCGCGCCGCACCCCGAGCTCCGGCGACGAGATCTTCCACGAGGTCTACGCCCAGCAGCTCGCCCACGAGATCGCGACGGACATCGACCTCGAGCAGGCAGCGGTGACGGTCCGTGCCGAGGCCGCTCCGGCGCGTGGATGGCGCCTTTGGTCACGCGGTCAGGAGGAGTCCGCGGTCGACGCCGCCGACGAGGTCGGGTCCCTCGAGGTCACCGAGCCGCCCGTCGCCGAGGAACCCGCCGCCATCACCGAGACGGTCGACGCCCCGTCCGAGGCGCAGGCTGGTGACGACCACCCCGAGGCTGCGGCTGACGACACCGAGCCGACGCTCGTCGAGCGGACCCTCCTCGAGCCGCAGCACTACCCCATCACCGTCTGGGCCGAGCCCGAGTTCATCGACGCGAGCCTCGTCAACCCGGTGCCGGCGCGCCGCAGCTCGGTCGCCTGAGCAACGAAGCACGTCGACAACGGCCGTCCACTCCGGTGGGCGGCCGTTTCGTCGTACCGGACCCCTGAGCGGGCATGACGCCTCATCGAACCCGAATCGATGAGGCGTCACGGCGCTGGTGGGCACGAATGCCCGACCGTCGCTCTGCTCCGCACGGTGGGGTGACCACGCGGAGGCTTCCGTCGGCAGCGGCAGGACCCGATCCCGCCATGCTGCCGACCCTTCCAGGGTCTCATGCCTGAGCCCCACACCGGCCCGATGACGCGAATCGGACGGGAGCTGTCGCGAAACGCTACCGGAGCGCTTCGTCGAGCCGAATGCTCGAACACGAGCCCAACCGCAATGCAGAACGGCCCCGTCCGAAGACGAGGCCGTTGCCGGTGTGGTGCACCCCCCCGGACTTGAACCGGGAACCCACTGATTAAGAGTCAGTTGCTCTGCCAATTGAGCTAGAGGTGCGTGGTTTCGGAGTGTTCCGAACCGAGATATGACACTAGCACCCAACTGGCCCGGGTGCGAAATCGAGCCCGTCGGCGTGTCGCGGAGGCACGTCTCCTGCCTTTCGGGCGTCGTCCGATCAGGCCCGCGCGACCCTATCCTGGAGGGGTGACCGAACCCGTGACCGTCTCCCCCGCCGACCTCGATCTCGCGCTCCGGCTCGCCGACGCGGCCGACCGCATCGCCATGGGCCGCTTCGAGGCACGCGACCTCGACGTCTCCACCAAGCCGGACCGCTCGCACGTCACCGACGCCGACCTCGCCGTCGAACGCGCCATCCGCGGCATCCTCGAGACCGAGCGCCCGGACGACGGCGTGTTCGGCGAGGAGTACGGCGCGCAGGGCCCGACGGATCGACAGTGGATCATCGACCCGATCGACGGGACGGCGAACTTCCTCCGCGGCGTCTCGAACTGGGCGACACTCATCTCCCTCGCCGTCGACGGCGTCCCGGTCGTCGGCGTCGTCAGCGCACCCGCCATGCACGCTCGCTGGTGGGGCGCCATCGGACACGGCGCGTGGGGCGTCCGGTTCGGCGAGACCACCCCTCGCCGACTGTCCGTCTCGGGGGTCTCCGACCTCGCCGACGCGTCCTTCAGTTTCCAGAGCATCGCGCAGTGGGCCTCGGTCGGGCGGATCCCGCAGCTGCTGGCCCTGTGCGGCTCCCTGTGGCGCGATCGGGCCATCGGTGACATGTGGCCCTACATGCTGCTCGCCGAAGGCTCGATCGACGCCGTGGCCGAATTCGGCGTGCAGGAGTACGACCTGGGCGCCCACGTGCCGATCGTCCTCGAGGCCGGCGGTCGCTTCACGGACATCGACGGCATCGAGACCATCTCCACACGGAGCTCCCTCGCGACGAACGGGCGCCTGCACGACGCCTTCCTCGCCGAGCTGCCGCCAGTCGGCTGACATGAGCGCACGGCGCGGCGCAAGCCCGCCGACCGGGATCCGAGGGCGTCGTACGCTGGGCGGATGGTACGACTGAGGCGCAGCGACGTGAACGGCCAGGGCATCCGACGGGTTCGGTCCGGGCGCGGCTTCAGCTACCGGTTGCCGGACGGTTCGCTCCTCGACGATCAGGAGATCCGAGCCCGGATCGACGGTCTGGTGGTCCCTCCAGCCTGGAACGACGTCTGGATCACTCCTTATGCCAACGGGCACATCCAGGCGACCGGTATCGACGCGGCCGGTCGCCGGCAGTACCTGTACCACCCGTCGTGGCGCGAGCGTCAGGACCGGAGCAAGTTCGACCGCGCCCTGGCCCTCGCCGAGGCCCTCCCGGCCGCGCGAGGTCGGGTCACCCGGGACCTTCGGCTCGAGGGGTACCCGCTCGCACGGGTGTCGGCCGGCGCCTTCCGCATGCTCGACACGGGCTCCCTCCGCGTGGGCGGAGAGCAGTACGCGGAGGCGAACGGGAGTCACGGCCTGTCGACCCTCGAGGGCGCGCACGCTCGCGTGAGCGGCGACACCGTCGCACTGAAGTTCCCGGCGAAGAGCGGACAGCCCTGGGAGTCCGACATCGTCGACGCCGACCTGGCCTCACTCATCCGCTCCTTGAAGCGCCGCGGACCGCACGCCCGCCTCCTGGCCTGGAAGGACGGGAACCGGTGGCGGCACCTCCAGGCGAGCCAGATCAACGACTACGTCCGGGCACAGACGAACGGTGAATTCACCGCGAAGGACTTCCGGACCTTGCACGGCACCGTCGCGGCTGCGGAGAGCCTGGCGAAGACCGGACCCGTGCAGACCAAGACGGCACGCTCGAAGGCGCTCGCACAGGCCATGCGTGACGCCGCAGCGGTCCTCGGCAACACCCCGGCGATCGCGAAGTCCAGCTACGTCGACCCGCGGGTCGTCGATCGCTACACGCACGGCGAGACGATCCCACCGGACGGTCGCGGCTCACCGGAGACGGCGCTGCGCGTCCTGCTCGTGGGGACGGACGACCCGTCCTAGCCGTGATCCTGGTCGTGGGACTCGGCGCCCGCGTCGCGCGGCGCTCCGTTCCCCGCGAGGTACCCCTCGACCTCGGACTCCGGGATGAGCTGCAGCCCTCGGGGGGTGTGCGATGAATCCGAGAGGACCTCGAGCCACGCACGGTTGAGTTCCGGCGGGCGGCTCCCGAAGAAGCGGAACTGCAGCGGGATGCTCGGGGACAACCACAGCGAGCGTCGTCCGGAACCGTGCTCGGGATCGTTCGCCCAGCTGAGGAAGAAGCTCTCCTGTCGGCGCAGCTTCGCACCGATGACGGCCTTCAGGTGCGCGAGCGCGCGGTCTTCGATCTCGTACTCGTCGCCGGACCCGTAGATGAGCATTCCCATGGGGATATTGTGCCGCTATTCGGGCGTGTGGCCGGGATGTCGTTCCTCGCCGAGTTCTTCGCGTCCCGCGAGCTCGTCGCGGACGAGGACGGCCTCGTCGAAGTTGCCGCTGCGGTAGGCCGCCCGGGCGACCATGTGTGCGGAGATCGGCGCGGTGAGGCTCTGGAACACGATGATCGCGATCGCGATCGTGATGGTCCCGACCGTCGGGCTCGAGACGGCGACGTCCGCCATGATCGCGATGAGCCCGAGGATCTGCGGTTTGGTCGCCGCGTGCAGACGGGACAACACGTCGGGGAAGCGCAGCAGGCCGACACCGGCGGCGAAGCACATGATCGCCCCGACGAGCACGAGTGCCCCGGTGACGATGTCGCGGATCAGCTCGCCGGTCATGCGTCGTCCTGCTTCGACATGAACCGTGCGACGCTGACCGAGCCGACGATCGCGAACATCGCGAGCGCCAGGAGGACCGGCAGGCCGTCCGTGTGACGGTTGATCGCCATCTCGGCCCCGATCGCGCACATGACGGTGGCGACGAGCACGTCGGAGGCGATCACGCGGTCGAGCAGGCTCGGCCCGCGGATGATCCGGTAGACCGCCGCGAGGGCCGCGGCACCGAACAGCACGGAGACGATGATGATCACGACGAGCATCACTGCCCCCTTCCGATCGAGACGTGGTCATGGTCGTGGCGGAGGGCGTCCGCCTCGGCGCGGGAACCGATCGCGAGGATGAGCCGTCGCTCCGTCCCGAGGACCTCGGCGACGACCGCGTCGATGTCGGCGTCGTCGTGCACGTTGAGCGCGTGCAGGTAGAGCGTCGAGGCCGTGCGGTCGAGGTCGACCACGATCGAGCCCGGGACGATCGAGACCGCCTCGGCCGTCCAGCTCATGATGAGGTCGGAGGTCGTCCGCAGGCGGACCGCGATCACCGCGTTGCTGGACCAGAACCTCGGCTTGAGGACGAGCCACGCGATCTCCGCACTCGCCCGCACGATGTCGACGAGGAGCTTGCCCAGGAAGATCGCGGTCCGCCAGAGGTTGATGCGGCCGCTCAGCTCGACGGCCGGCAGGTAGAACAGGAACGACACCAGCAACGCGACCCCGAGGCCGGTCACGAGGGTGAGCAGGTCGAACATCCCCCAGAGGAGACACCAGAGCAGGATGAGTCCGGCCAGGAGGAGGGCCTGGCTGAACAGTGCGCGACGACGTGACGGTTGCATTACTTCAGGTGCTCCGTTCCGTCGGGGAAGACCGCGGTGATGTAGTTGTCCGGGTCCTCGATGTTCTCCGCCGCGCGCGTGGCCAGTCCGAAGAGCGGCCCCGCGAAGACCGTGAGGGCGAGGGTCAACGCGACCATGCCGGTCGTGGCACCGATCATCGGGCGCGAGATGGTCTTGGTGTCGACCGAGCCCGAGTCCTCGGGGCTCTCCGCGAGCTGGTCGAGCAACGGCGACGAGTATCCGGCGACCTCGTCCTTCCCGCGCCAGAAGCCCATGTTCCACACGCGTGCCAGGGCGTAGAGGGTCAGGAGCGAGGTGGCGGCTCCGGCGGCGATGAGGATGTACGACAGCGGGTCGCCCAGGGCGACACCCGCCTGGAACAGCCCGATCTTGCCGAGGAAGCCCGAGAACGGCGGGATGCCGCCGAGGTTCATCGCTCCGATGAAGAACAGCACACCGACGATCGGCGAGGCCTTCAGGATGCCGCCGAGTCGGGAGATGGAGGTCGTCCCACCGATCCGCTCGACGAGACCGGTGGTGAGGAACAGCGTGGTCTGGACGACGATGTGGTGGACGATGTAGTAGATCGTCGCGGCGGTTCCGGCGACCCCGCCGACGGCGATGCCGAAGATCATGTAGCCGATGTGGCTCACGAGCGTGAACGACAACAATCGTTTGATGTCGGCCTGGGCGACCGCGCCGAAGATGCCGATGAGCAGGGTCAGGAAGGCGATGACCATCAGCGGTGTCGCGAGCGGCACGTCCTTGAAGATGAGCGTGTCGGTCCGGATGATCGCGTACACACCCACCTTCGTCAGCAAGCCCGCGAACACCGCCGTGACCGGCGCCGGCGCGGTCGGGTAGGAGTCGGGAAGCCAGAACGAGAGCGGGAACACCGCAGCCTTCACCGCGAACCCGAGCAGGAGTGCGGCGCAGAGGATCGCCTGCACCTCCATCGGCAGGTCGCGCACGCGGTCCGCCACGAGGGCGATCGTCACCGTGCCCGTCGCGCCGTAGATGAGGGCGATCGCGGCGACGAAGAGCAGCGACGACATGAGGCTGATGACGATGTACGTGACGCCGGCGCGGATCCGCGCTCCGGTTCCGCCCAGGGTGAGGAGGACGTAGCTGGATGCGAGGAGCATCTCGAAGCCGACGTACATGTTGAAGAGGTCGCCCGCGACGAAGGCGTCGAACAGCCCGGCCGCTAGGACCAGGTAGGTCGGGTGGAAGATCGACACCGGCGTCTCGCGGTCGCCGTCGACGATGCCCTGACCGATGGCGAAGATGAGGACGCCCAGCAGCATCAGGGCCGCGACGAGCAGCATGATCGCCGACAGCCGGTCGACGACGAGCACGATGCCCCACGGCGGGGACCAGCCGCCGAGCTCGACGACGATCGTACCGCTCTGGTCGACGGCCGCGAGCAGGATCGCGCTGATCACGGTCACCGCGGTGAGCGCGATGACGCTGATCGCCACCTGCGTCTTGCGGCGGTTGCGGAACATGAGCGCGATCGCCGAGCCGATCAACGGGATCATGACCACGAGCGGGACGAGTGCGTTCATTCGCCTGCCCCCTTCCTGGTCGTCTTGCGATCGTCGCCGTGCTCGTTGCTCTCGTCGAGGACCCGTTGGATGGCCTCGTCGTCCAGGTCGACCTGGTTGAAGACCGCCTCCGTCGCCGCCTCGGTGTCGTCGGCGTGCTCGTCGCTGAGGGTGTCACCCTCGTCGCCGAGCTGCGCCAACCACCAGGTCCGGTAGATGAGCGCCAGGATGAAGGCGGTCACGCCGAAGTTGATGACGATGGCCGTGAGCATGAGCACCTGCGGCACCGGGTCGACCATGCGTTCGTCGGAGGCGGTGCCCGTGACGAGCGGTGCGGTGCCGCTCGGGCCGCTCATGATCAGGATGAGCAGGTTCGTCGCGTTACCGACGAGCACGAACCCGATGAGGAACCTGGTGAGGCTCCGCTCGAGCATGACGTACACCCCGGTGCCGTACATGACGGCCATCAGGACGACGAGGGTCAGTGAGGCGCTCATTGCTCGACCTCACTCGCCGAGAACTCGTCCGTACTCTGCTCGTCGATGTCGGCTTCCTCCTGTTGACGGTCGACTTCGGCCCCGAGACTGCGCAGGATGTCGAGTGCCAGTCCGACGACGACGAGGTAGACGCCGATGTCGAAGATGCTGGACGTGCCGAACGAGAGATGCCCGAGGATCGGGACGTCGGCGGAGAAGTACGCGGACTGGAGCGCCTCGCCGCCGAAGAACAGGGAACCGACGGCCGTCCCCACCGCGAGCAGCAGCCCGACGCCGAGCACCTTGCCCGCGTCGATCGGCACGGCTTCGCCGAGCTCGTAGCGTCCGCCGGCGAGATACCGCATCACGAGCGCGAGGCCGGCGAGCAGACCACCGGCGAAGCCGCCGCCCGGCTCGTTGTGGCCGACGAAGAGGAGGAAGACGGAGACGACGATCGCCGGGTGGAAGAGGAGCCGCACGAGGACCTCGAGGAGGATCGAACGGTTCGCCTCGGCGATCGCCCGGCCACCGATGAGCCATGAGTGCCGCCCCACCGCGTCGCGAGGCGCCTCCATCTCGCTGTCCGCGAGGTGGGGGTCCGACACGACCTGGGATCGGAGGCCAGGGATCCGTCGACGACGCGCACCGCTGAGGCGCGGGACCTCGGCACCCCGCTGTGAGACGAAGAGCAGGCTCGCGATACCGGTGGCCACCACGACGAGCACGGAGATCTCGCCCATGGTGTCCCAGGCCCGGATGTCCACGAGCATGACGTTCACGATGTTCTTGCCGTGGCCCTCCTCGACAGCGAGCCGTGGCAGCTCGGTCGCGATGCTCTCGGCCTGCCGCGCGCCCAGGGCGATGACCCCGATGAGCCCCATGACCAGGCCGGTCAGCGTCCCGATGACGACCCGACGGACGCGGTGGACCGGGGCGTTGCGCTGCGCGATCTTGGCCGGCAGTCGGCGGAGCACGAGGACGAACACCACGATCGTGATCGTCTCGACGAGGGCCTGGGTGAGCGCGAGATCGGGAGCACCGTGCAGGGCGAACAGTGCGACGAGCCCGAAGCCGGTGACGCCGACGAGCAGCACGGCGGCCATGCGCTGCTTCGCCCGGGCGGCCGCGATCGCCGCGGTCGCCATGATGAATGCGATGGCCACCTGGGCGGGATAGTCCCACAGTCGGATCTCGCTCGGCCAGGCGCGCCCGAGGAGGGCGATCGTGCCGAGGGTGAGGACGAAGACCACGAGGATGGTGGACAGGTACTGGACGAGCCCGCCGCGCTGGGCGAACAGGGTGACCTTCGCGGAGAGCCGGTCGATGCCCTGGGTCGCCGCCCAGTACCCCTTCGAGGAGTCGACGAGGGGTGGCAGGCGGTCCTGCAGACGAGCGACCGGGAGCCTCCAGCGGAAGATCAGCAGACCGAGCAGCACCACGACGGCCGAGATGCCGAGCGCCGGCTCGAGGCCGTGCCAGAGCGCGAGGTGGTAGTCGCCCTCCCCCACGGAGTCCGCGTAGGGCGCGAGCACCGTGTCGATGGGCTTCGTCGCGAAGCCGAGAGCGATGGTCGCGACGGCGAGGATGCCCGGCGCGATCATGATCGTTCCGGATTCGGCATGCAGTTCGGTCGGCGCGGCGCCGCGCCGGTCTCCGAAGGCGCCCCAGAGGAACCGGGCGCTGTACGCGACGGTCAGCACGGAACCGACGGCCGTCCCGATGATCGCGACCCAACCCCACACGTCGCCCTCGAGCGCGCCCTCCAGCAGTGAGGTGAAGACGGCCTCCTTCGCGACGAACCCGAAGAGCGGTGGGATGCCGGCCATCGACGCGACCGCGATCGCCGCGATGACGGCGAGCACCGGCGTCTGACGCCCGAGACCGGACAGGTGCCTCCAGTCACGCGTCCCAGCGCGGTGGTCGATGATGCCGACGACGAGGAAGAGCGCCGCCTTGTAGATGGCGTGGGCGAGCAGGAGCGCGACGGCGGCCAGGGCCGAATCACGGGTGCCGTACCCCGAGATGACCATGAGGAATCCGAGTTGGCTCACCGTTCCGTAAGCCAGGACCAGCTTGAGATCGTACTGACGCAGCGACCGCCAGGCACCGGCGACCATGGTGAGGACGCCCAGGCCGACGAGCATCGCGTCCCAACCCGGGGTGTCGGCGTAGCCGGGAGCGAGTCTCGCGACGAGGTAGATCCCGGCCTTCACCATGGCCGCAGCGTGCAGGTATGCGCTCACGGGCGTCGGTGCGGCCATCGCGGCGGGCAGCCAGAAGTGGAACGGCACGAGCGCGGATTTCGAGATCGCCCCGACGAGGATGAGGAGGATGGCGACGGTGGTCGCGGGGCCGGTCAGACCCTGCTCGACGATCGAGGCGAGCGAGGTGCTCTGCGCCTGCACGGAGATCATGATGACGCCCACGAGCATGACGAGCCCGCCGAAGGTCGTCACCAGGAGCGCCTGGAGCGCGGCACCGCGACTCTCCTTGCGATCGGTGTAGTGCCCGATGAGCAGGTAGGAGAGCACACTCGTGATCTCCCAGAACATGAACATGACGATGATGTCGTCGGCGGTCACGAGGCCGAACATCGTGCCGGCGAAGGCGAACAGGAGCGCGGCGAAGCGGCCGAGGCCGGGCTCGGTCGACGAGAAGTAGCGGCCGCAGTAGAGCAATACGAGGGCACCGACGCCGGTGACGACGAGGGACAGCAGCCAGGCGAGCGTGTCCATCCGGAACGAGAGCGCGATGCTCAGTTGCGGGATCCACTCGATCGTCTCGACGACCGTGCCGCCGGCCGTGACCGTTCCGGTCTGGAAGAGCGTCCAGACGAATGCCGCCGCGGGCATACACGCGATGACGTAGAAGACCTTCGTCGACAGCACTCGAGTGAGTGCGGGCGTGGCGACGGCGATCGCAGCAAAAACAAGCAGGATTGTCGCCATGCAGGTCTCCCGGGTGGTGGCGGCCTCTGGACTCCCAGGTTAGCAGCCCGTCGGTGCCCCTCCGACCCCAGGAACGACGACAGGCCCCCGCCGAAGCGGGGGCCTGTCGTCGACTCGGCAGCGTGTGACAACGTCCGGAGTGGAGATGGGGGGAATTGAACCCCCGTCCACTGCTGTGATTCTGCGCCTTCTACGGGCGTATCCCTTAATGCGTTCTACTCGGCCCCGACCATTGACAAGGGCATCTTGGTCGACGGGCCCAGCCGAAGAAAAGTCCCGGATGACGTCGCGGCTCCGTCATCCAGCAAGTCCCCTAGATGACGCCAGGATCCGAGACGGGGACACGCTCGGTCTGACGGACTATCGGGCTCGCTTAAGCAGCGAGGGCGAAGTCAGTGCGCTTAGAGTTGGCACTTGTTGTTTTGCAGAGATCGTTAACGAGATAACCCTGCATCCTCGACCCGCTTCTCGCAGTTTCGCAGGCAATGTCGAAACCGATCATCCCCATGGACTCAGCGCCTCGGAGAACGAGGCGAAGAGGGTCGTTGTCACACGCTGTCGAGTTGTCAATCCACCGCGAGCGGTGGACGAGCACCTTGCGGTGCAGCTTTCAAGTGTACCGCGCCGGGGTGGCGCCTGTCACCTATTCGCCGAGCCGGTTCCTGGTGGCCATCGCACGCGCGGCCTCACGGGTGTCCTGCTTCTCGCGCAGGGCATGCCGCTTGTCGTATTCCTTCTTACCCTTCGCCACGGCGATCTCCACCTTGGCCTTGCCGTCCTTGAAGTAGATCTTCAACGGCACGAGGGTGAACCCACCGGGGGCGATCTTGTGGGCGATCTTGTCGATCTGCTCGCGGTGCAGCAGCAGTTTGCGCTTGCGCCGCGGCGGGTGGTTCGTCCACGTGCCCTGGCCGTACTCGGGGATGTGCACCGCGTCGAGCCACGCCTCCCGGCGGTCGATGAAGGCGTACCCGTCGACGAGCGACGCCCGCCCGGCTCGCAGCGACTTCACCTCGGTACCCGTCAAGACCATGCCGGCCTCGTAGGTGTCCTCGATCGTGTAGTCGTGGCGGGCCTTGCGGTTCGTGGCCACGACGTTCTCGCCCCGTTCCCTCGGCACGGTGTACTCCTGACGTTCTGGTTCGGATCCATCGGAACGGACCGGCCGCGATCGCGGCAGCCTGTCAGTCTAACGCAGAGCGAGCGGTGCGGTGGCCGCACTGCCTCTCCGCTAGACCTTGAGGTACCGCGAGATCGCGAAGTTGGCCGAGATCGCCGCCAACAGCACGCCGACGAGCAGCAGGATCGGGAGGACCACGAAGGCGTCACCGAGATCGACGAAGTTGACGTACCGCATGCGGTCCGCCAGGTATCCCTGGACGAACACCTGGACGATGGTGATCACCGCCCCGGCCGCGAGGATGGAGCCGATGAGCGCGGCGAACACACCCTCGAGGATGAACGGTGTCTGGATGAACCGGTTCGATGCACCGACCAGTCGCATGATGCCGAGTTCCCGGCGTCTCGAGTACGCCGACAAGCGGATGGTCGTCGCGATCAGCAGGGCCGCAGCGACCAGCATGAGTGCCGCGATCCCGATCGCCGTGTAACTGGCGATGTTCAGGACCGAGAAGATCTGGTCGAGGTACTGGCGTTGATCCGTCACCTGCTCCACGCCCGCGACCCCGGAGAACGCCTCGACGAGCACGTCGGACTGCGAGGCGTCCTTCATGTTCACCCAGAAGGTCTCGGGCAGCTGGTCCGCCGTGACGAACTGTGCGATGTCGTTGCCCTTGAACTGCTCTTGGAAGTTCGTGAACGCCTGCGCCTGGTCCTCGAAGTAGAACTTGTCCACGAAGGGGGCGAGGGTCGACGACTCGAGGGCGCTCTGGACGGCGGCGCGCTGCTCTTCGGTCGCGGCACCGGCGGCGCAGGTGTCGCCCGCGCTGTCGGCGGTGCAGAGGTAGATCGCGACCTGCGCGCGGTCGTACCAGTAGTTCTTCATCTGGCCGATCTGCATCTGCAGCAGGACGGCCGTACCGACGAAGGTGAGCGAGATGAACGTCACGAGCACGACGGAGACGACCATCGAGACGTTGCGACGCAGGCCGTTCCAGACCTCGGACCAGATCAGTGCGAGTCTCACTTGGTCGGCCCCACGTTCTGCTCTCCGTCTTCAGTGCCGCGCGCCGCGGCACGCAGGCCGAGTCGCTCGGCGAGCGACAGGTGTTCGACCTCGATCGGGTCGATCTCGTTGCGCGCCGGGAGCCCGATGGGGCCCGTGGCGTTGCTCAGGCGTTGCGGAGGCGCGACCTCCGGGACCGCAGCCGCCGGTGGTACGGCGGGCTCCGCTTCCGGCGTCGTCGGCTCGGCCTCGGGCGCTTCCAGTGTCGATTCCTCGGCTCGCGCCGCCGAAGTCTCAGGCTCGGCCACGGGAGCCGCGGCCGATTCCTGGATCGGCGTCGAGCCGGACACCCGGGTGACGACCTCGTCGGTGTCAGCCTGCGGTGTGGTCTCGCGCGAGACCGCGGCGGGCGCGGTCGGTGCGGCTGGAGCGGTCGGCGTGGCCGCGGTGGCGGCGACCGCGGCTGCGGCCACCGCACTCGTCGTGGGCTCGGAGTTGGCAGCGACGGATGAGGTCGTGGTCGTCACCGGAACCGAGGAGGTCTCGACGACGGGTGAGACCGGAGTCGAGGCCGTTGCGGGAGCTGACTGTGCCGCCGGAGCGGCGGCCTTGGAGGATCCTCTGACGAGACCCGGGATGGCCGCGGTCGTGCCGTATCCACCGTGGCGTTCGTCACGGACGATCTGACCGTCCTGCAGCTCGATCACCCGGCGCTGCATCTGGTCGACGAAGCCGGCCTCGTGCGTGGCCATGACGACCGTCGTCCCACCCGCGTTGATGCGCTCCAGCAACTGCATGATGCCGGCGCTGGTGGCGGGGTCGAGGTTACCGGTCGGTTCGTCGGCCAGCAGGATCTGCGGCTTGTTGACGATGGCGCGGGCGATGGCGACGCGCTGCTGCTCACCACCGGACAGCTCGTGCGGCAGGCGCTGCGCCTTGCCGTCGAGTCCGACCATTTTGAGGACGTCGGGGACGGCCTCCTGGACGAAGCCGCGCGACTTGCCGATCACCTGGAGGGTGAAGGCGACGTTCTGGTAGACCGTCTTGCTCGGCAGTAGACGGAAGTCCTGGAACACGACCCCGAGGCTGCGCCGGAAGTACGGCACCTTGCGGTTCGAGATGGAACCGAGGTCGTGGCCGAGCACATGGATCTTGCCCTTGCTCGGCTTGTCCTCCTTGAGCATCAGGCGGAGGCAGCTCGACTTCCCCGACCCCGAGGCGCCGACGAGGAAGATGAACTCTCCCCGGAGGATCTCGAAATCGACGTCGTTGAGCGCGGGACGCGAGGTTCCCGGATACTTCTTGGAGATGTGATCAAACCGAATCATGGCTCCTTGAGCTTAAGGAGCGACCTGCCGATTACGGGCAGGACACGCCCGCGATCCGTACCCTGTACGAGGGCTGGGCGAACACTATGCCGCCCCGCGCTACTCCGCCTTCGACATCGACCGCCAGCGGATGCCCGCGGCGATGAACCCGTCGAGATCGCCGTCGAACACCGCTGCGGGGTTCCCCTGCTCGTGCTCCGTCCGCAGGTCCTTGACCATCTGGTACGGCGCGAGCACGTAGGAGCGCATCTGGTCGCCCCAGCTCGCCGTGATGGTGCCGGCCAGCTCCTTCTTCGTCGCGGCCTCCTGCTCCTTCTGGATGAGGAGGAGTCGCGACTGGAGCACGCGCATGGCTGCGGCGCGGTTCTGGATCTGGCTCTTCTCGTTCTGCATCGAGACGACCGTGCCGGTCGGCAGGTGGGTGATGCGCACGGCGGAGTCGGTGGTGTTGACCGACTGGCCGCCAGGGCCGCTGGACCGGAAGACGTCGACACGGATGTCCGACTCGGGGATCTCGACGATCTCCGTCTCCTCCATGAGCGGGATGACCTCGACGGCGGCGAAGCTCGTCTGCCGCTTGCCGGCGGCACCGAAGGGGCTCATGCGCACCAGGCGGTGCGTGCCCGCCTCGACGCTCAAGGTGCCGAAGGCGTACGGTGCGTCGACCTCGAAGGTCGCCGACTTGATGCCGGCCTCCTCCGCGTAGCTCGTGTCCATGACGGTGACCGGGTACTTGTGCTGCTCGGCCCACCGCAGGTACATGCGGAACAGCATGTCGGCGAAGTCGGCGGCGTCCACACCGCCGGCACCGGCGCGGATGGTGACGACGGCGGGGCGCGGGTCGTACTCGCCGCTCAGCAGCGTCTGCACCTCGAGTTCGCCGAGCACCTTCTGCAGGCTGATGAGCTCCTGGCGGGCCTCTTCGGCCGACTCCTCGTCCTGGGCGTCGGTCGCGAGTTCGATGAGCACCTCGAGGTCGTCGAGCCGGTTCGCGATGCTGGTGATGCGGGCCAGCTCGGACTGACGGTGGCTCAGGGCGCTCGTCACCTTCTGCGCGTTCGTCGTGTCGTCCCAGAGATCCTGGGCACCCGCCTGCTCGCTCAGCGTCGCGATCTCGGCTTCGAGACGGTCGACGTCGACGACGGTGCGGATGTCGTCGAAGGTCGAACGGAGGGTACTGATCTGTGTGGAGAGGTCCAAGTCAAACATTTGGCTTCAGCCTACCGCGCAGGGCCGCGGGCGTACGATCGAGGGGATGACTTCCGACGAACGCCCGTTCCAGCTGCGCTCCGTGGCCGTCTCGGTCTTCCTCCCCACACTGTTGTTCTCGATCGGTGAAGGCGCCATCATCCCGATCATCCCGGCCGTCGCCGGGAACCTGGGGGCGACGCTCGCCGTCGCCGGCGTCATCTCGTCGCTCATCATGCTCGGCGAACTCGTCGGCGACGTCCCGTCAGGGTGGATCGTCAGTCGGATCGGCGAACGCTTCGCGATGATGTGGGCGGCGCTGCTCGCGGTCGTCGGGGTCGCGACGGCGGCCATCTCCCCCAATCCGTTCGTCCTCGCCGTGGGCATCTTCTGCATCGGGCTCGCGACCGCCGTGTTCGGTCTGGCACGGCACGCGTTCATGACGACGTACGTGCCGATGCGGTTCCGGGCGAGGGCGCTCTCCTCCCTCGGCGGCGTCTTCCGCGCCGGCACGTTCATCGGCCCGTTCCTGGCTGCGGGCGTCATCCACCTCACCGGGACGTCTCAGGCGGCGTTCTGGGTGATGGTCGTCTGCTGCGCCGGCTCCGCGATCACCCTGCTCGTCCTCCCCGACCCTGCGGAGATGTTCGGGCGACCGCCGTCGACACGCACCGCCGACGGCGAGGAGCGCACCGAGGGTGAGGAGCTCGCGTCCGAGGAGTCGAGCGGTCTCATCGCGTCGATCCGAGCCCATGGCGCGGTGCTCACGAGGATGGGGACGACCGCTGCACTTGTCGGCGCCCTGCGGTCGTGCCGCGCGGTCCTGCTCCCCCTGTGGGCCGTGAGCATCGGCGTTTCGGAGACGGACACGGCGCTCATCATCGGCGTCGTCGGCGCGGTGGAGTTCGCCCTCTTCTATGCCAGCGGTCAGGTCATGGACCGCTGGGGGCGGATCTGGACCGCCGTCCCGTCGATGATCGGGCTGGGCTCCGGGTTCATCGTCCTGGCCTTCACGCACGACCTCGATGAGGCGCGGGTCTGGTTCATCGCCGTCGCCCTCGTGCTGGCACTGTCCAACGGGCTCGGCAGCGGTATCCTCATGACCCTCGGCTCCGACCTCGCGCCACCGGACCGTCCCGCGCCGTTCCTCGGCGCCTATCGCTTCCTGGGCGACGCGGGCACCGCCGCCGCTCCACTGGCGATGTCCGGGATCACCGCGGCTGCGTCGATCTCCCTCGCCGCCGGCACCATCGGCGGTGTCGGGCTCATCGGCGCGTTCCTCCTCTTCCGGTTCATCCCCCGCTACATCGATCGCGGAACGCGCCCCTTCCCCTGATCGTCGGCAGGCTCGTGCTCCCTCACCAGAACACACTGCGAGCACTCGCGGTCGCCTCGATCCGGAGGCCCTGCGGGACGAACAGCGTCAGCATCGGTGGCCGCCAATCCGACGCCAGCGAGACCTCCGCGCTCCGGCCGTCCGGCGTCCGCGCCGCGACGATCTCGACGCCGGTGAGCGCACCCGCACCACCGGTGACGAGATCGTCGCGTGCACTCGAACGGACCGAGTCGTCATCGAGGACGGGTCGGAAGGTCCCCTCGGACTGGATCGTGACGTCGTCGATGGAGAAGGACTCCGCAGCGGTCGCGGCCAGGCGGTCGGCGAGGTCGAGGAGCCGCTTGTGCTCCACGTACAGGGACGTGGCGGCGCTCCCGACAAGGACCACGGCGAGCGCCACCACGGCGAATCCGATGGTCAGGAGCATGGTGGACCCGTCCTCTTCGCCGACGTCCAGATGTCGTCGTCTGCCCGGCACTCTTATTCCGCCTCGCTGAACCGGTCGTCGAACCGGGAGATCGGTGCCGTGGCGGCGCCGGTCACGGGGACCGCGGCCTGGACGCCGACGATCTCGGGCATCAGCGGCAGGACCACGAGGATGTCGACAGTGACCGTGACGGCACCGCCGCGCTGCCCGCACGGGAGACCGGCTGGTGCACAGTCGAGGGTGACGGACGACTGGGACCGATCGAGCCCGAAGTCGTCCAGTGCGAGTGCGAGCGCGTCCTCGACGCGGTCGCGACCTGTGGCGTCGTCGTCGGCCCGCGCGTAGAGTTTCGCCGCCTGCGCCGCGGCCCCGCCGGCCGCGAGCACCGCCGCCTGCACTTCGGCGAGCGCGACGATGAGATAGACGATCGGCACGAGGAGGACCAGACCGACGGTGATGAACTCGAGGGAGGCCGATCCGTCGTCGTCCAGTGGGGTCGGTCGGTGACGCAGCTCATCATTCGAGTGTCTCGAGGACCGCATGACCCTCCACCTCCAGGACGCCGGGCAGTCCGATCAAGCCCACGACCGGAAGCGGTGCGCGGACGGTCACGGTGACGATGCCGACTCCGCGCTGTTCGGCCAGTGTGGTGCTGACGTCACCGGTGTAGCCCTCCCCCACGGCGACGGCGATGAGCTGTCGTGCTCGTTCGGCGCCATCGAGCAGCTCGGTGTCGGCCAGTGCGCCGAACCGAGCACCCTCCGCCGCCGCGTCGATGAGCGTGTTCCGGACGTGGAGGGCGAGCGCGAGCTGGACCACGGACATCATCAGGACGGTGAGGATCGCTCCGACGAACACGAACTCGGCGACGGCTGATCCGTCCTCGCCGTGCACGAGCCGCGTCCGCCATCCGCCGATCTCGGGCTCAGATGCCGGAGACACGGTCGATGGCCTGTTCGAACACCTGCGTGAGCGCCGGGCCCGCGACACCCCAGATGAGGAGGACGAGCCCGGCCGTCATGAGCGTGATGAGGACCCAGCCGGGGACGTCGCCGCGCTCCTCGGCGAGGACGGAGCGACTCCGGTGGAGCGTGCGGTCGAGGATTGAGGAGGAGGACATGTGGAACCTTTCGTCAGAAGCCGGTCCGGAGCACGAACACTCCGGGGAAGACGGCGATGATGATGGACAGGGGCAGGATGAGGAAGACAAGGGGCACGAGCATCGCGACCTCCTTCTTCCCGGCGGATTCGAGGAGACGGCGTTTGGCGATGTCGCGTCCGTCGTGTGCGTGATCGAGGAGCACGGCTGCGACCGGTGTCCCTCGTTCGAGCGCACCGAGGATCTGGTCGACGCATCGCGACAGCATCGGCATCGCGAGTCGTGCCTCGAACTGCCGGAGTGCGGTGGCGAACGGGATACCGGTGGAGACGTCCGCCATCACCCGGCGGAACTCCCTGCCGAGCTCCCCGCTGGACCCGATGCGCGCCACGCGGTCCATGGCGTCCGTGATCGCTTCGCCGGCCGCGAGACTCAGACTGAGGAACTCGAGCACCGTCGGCAGCTCCTCCTCGATCCGCGCGAGGCGGCGACTGGCGGCGAGTGCCAGCAGCTGGTCGCGGACGACGATTCCGGCCACCGCCCCGACCGCGGGGAGCGGTGCGGCGAACGGGAGCGCCAGTCGTCCGTTGCTGAAGGAGAACACGGCGAGCGCCGCGGCGACCGCGAAGCCGCCGAGCCCCCACAGGAGTTGCAGCAGTCGGTACCGCTCGAGCGTCGGTCCCCCGGCTTGACCCAATCGACGGATGACGAGTTCCTGATCGGCGCCGACCAGGCCGAGCGACCATCGAAGGGCGCGGAGGACCGGCACCAGCAGGGTCCCGAGGACCGGTAGCGGGTCGGTTGAGCGGCGCGCGGCTTGTGACCGGGCGTCGCTGGAGAGGTCGGCGACGTAGGGGGCGATGCGGTCCGCGAGCCGCGGTCGTCCGAGTGCCGGCAGGAGCATCGCGAGCGCCCAGAGGCCGACCCCGAGCACGGCTCCGAGGCTGAGCGCCCACGCTCCGTCGGCACTCACCGGAACCACCGGCGTTCGGGCTGGAGGCGTCCGACGCGGAGCATCGCCTGGTAGGCGAGGGCGGAGACCACGACGCCGGCGATGATCAGGACCGCTCCTTCCCGGGAGTTGTAGGCGGCGGACGCCTCCGGCCGGGACGACAGGAGCAGGAGGATCGCCCAGGGTGCTGCGACGCCCAGCCTCGCGGCGTTCACCACCCAGGACTGTCGCGCCTCGGCCTCGGCTCGGATGGCCGACTCCTCGCGCAGCCCCGCGGACAGCGCTCGGAGCACCGCCGGCAGTTCCGTGCCTCCGACGTCGCGGGCCATGCGCACCGTCTCGAGGATGCGGTCCGCGACAGGGTCGGCGAGCGCGGTCTTCAGGTCGTCGATGCCGTCGGCGAAGCGGCCGGCAGCCCGGTAGTCGGCGCTGAACGCGGCGAACGCCGGGCGGAGCGGTGCGAGTCCGACGGTGTCGAGCGCGGCCACCGCATCCGGGAGCGAGAGCCCTGACCGGATCGCGGACAACAGGTGGTCCACGACATCCGGCCACAGTCCCCGCTGCAGGCGACGTCGCGAGATGGCGCGGGCTCGGAGCACGATGACCGGTGCGACGAGTCCGGCGACGGCGACGACGGCGGTCAGCGGCAGGACACGGCAGAGCGCCTGGACCACCGCGCCGGAGACGAGTCCGGCGAGGACGGAGACCACGATGGCGGCCGCCCAGTACCGACCGGGCAGACCGGCCAGGATCAGGAGTTCGCGGAGCGCAGCGACCGGCTTCCACCGCTCCAGGGTGTCGCGCAGTGGCTCCGGGTCCGGCCACCACCAGGGTGCGACGGTGAGGAGGAGGCCTGCGGCGAGCACCGCTCCGACGACGAGACTCATCGCTCGCCGACGGCGAGGATCGAGGCGAGCGAGATCCCGGCCGCACGGTACTTGGCGTCGTTCAGGGGGAAGCGACCGGTGGCGCGGAGCTCTCCGTCGCGCTGCTCGAAGAGCGTGGAGGCCTCGATCGTGTGGGACTCCCCGCTCCCGCCGACCGCGATGATCTCCGCCACCCGTCGGCGTCCGGACCGGTCGAGCTCGCAGTGCACGACGAGGTCGACGCAGGATGCGACGGCCGGGCGCACGAACCCCGAGTCGATGTTCCGGCCCGCCAGCAGTGGCAGCGTGCAGAGCTTGCCGATCGCGTCGCGCGCGGAGTTCGCGTGGATACTGCAGAGCCCGGGCAATCCGCTGTTGAGGGCGATCAGGAGGTCGAGGCTCTCCGCCTCCCGGACCTCGCCGACGACGATGCGGTCCGGCCGCATCCGGAGCGCTTCCTTGATGAGCCTGCGGAGGGTGATCTCTCCCGTGCCCTCGAGGCTGGCCTGCCGGCACTGCATCGCGACGACGTCGCGGTTACCCGGCGCGAGCTCGAAGGTCTCCTCGACGGTGACGATGCGGAGGGCTGGGTCCAGCGCCGCGATGAGGGCGCCGAGCATCGTGGTCTTGCCGGCCTGGGTCGCGCCCGACACGAGCAGGTTCGCCCCCGCGGTCATGCTCGCGCGCAGGAACTCGGCGGCCTGATAGCTGATCGATCCCGCGGCCACCAGCTGACCGAGATCACGGATCCGTGCGGAGAACTTGCGGATGTTGATGGACATGTGCCGACGCGTGACGTCGGGGATGACGACGTGCAGCCTCGAGCCGTCCGGAAGCGAGGCGTCGACGAACGGGTTCGCGAGGTCGACCCGTCGACCGGTGGCGCGAAGCATCCGCTCCACGAGGTCGCGGACGTCACCTTCCCCGAGGACCACGTCCGTGAGCTCTGACACCCCGCCGCGGGCGACGAACACCTTGGTCGGCTCGTTGATCCAGATCTCCTCGACACCCGGATCGTCGAGCAACGGCTGGATCGCGCCGAACCCCGTCACCGCGGCGAGCACCTCGCTCGTCATCCCGTGCTCATCGTCGATGAGCGGCGTCGTGTCGTTCAACGCCCGCTCGTTGTAGCGACGCACCTCCTCGCGAGCGATCCGCCCCGCTCCCCCACGCCGACCCGGCTCCCCGAACTCCTCACGCACCCGGTCGCGCACGCGCGCCGTGATGATCTCCGCCGCTGTCCCCATGCCGCCATCCTGACGAACACCGACCACACCCCGCAGAAGTTATCCACAGCACCCGCTGCTCGACGCCCCGTGAACCGGTCACTAGGCTCGGGAACCGTGCCGACCACCTTCCGCATCGACAGCTCCCGCATCCATGACATCTCCTCGTTCTACGCGGTGATGAACGAACTGCTCATGCAGGACGAGGACTGGGATCTCGGCCCGAGCCTCGACGCCCTCGACGACGTCCTCTATGGCGGAATCGGTGCGCTCCGCGATCTCGAGGACGTGCACTTCGTCTGGACTGACCACGACGCGAGCCGCACCGCCCTCGGCGTCACGGCCACCCGCGCGTGGCTGCAGGAGAAGCTCGAGCGCGGCGCACCGTTCGACACGGCGCGGATCACCACGCAGCTCGACGACCTGGACGCCGGCCGCGGCAAAACCTACTTCGACCTGCTCCTCGAAGTCTTCGCCGGCCACCCGGACATCCGACTCGAACTCGCCTGAACCGGTCGATCCGCCGGCTGTTCCGGTGCCGGTCCCCGATCGCAACCGCTTGCGGCGGTCGACACGAGCCGGAAGAGTGGGCTCCATGATCAACGGCTACACCGCAGACCAGGTCCGAGCCGCAGAGGCACCGCTGTTGGACGCCGGGGAACCGCTCATGGCACGAGCCGCACACGGCCTCGCCGAGGAGCTGCGGGCGGTGCTCGCCGACCGCGCGGATGGCCTCGAGGACGAGGCACCCGACATCTGGAAGATCCTGCTGCTCGTCGGATCAGGCGACAACGGCGGTGACGCCCTCTTCGCAGCGGCGGAACTCGCCGGCACGACCGGTCCGGACGACGTCCCACTCGACCTCGTCGTGGCCAGGACCGGTGACCACGCCCATGAGGCGGGTTACGCCGCCGCCGTCGAGGCCGGCGTCCGCTTCCTCATGAACTCCCCCGCCGAGCCGGACGACACCGCTGACGAGGCCAAGGGCGCCGCGCTCGTCGTCGACGCCGTCTTTGGGATCGGGGCCAGCCGGAACCCCACGCTCCGCGGTGCGCCGAAGGCGATCGTCGAGGCGGTCCTCCCGGTCGTGCAGAGCGCGGGCGGGCCGACCGTCGTCGCCGTGGACGTCCCGAGCGGTATCGACCCCGACGAGGGAAGCGTCCCCGAGGGCGCCGTCCTGCCGGCGGAGGTCACGGTCACGTTCGGCGCGGTGAAGGCCGGGCTGCTCATCCCACCCGGCTCGGCCTACGCCGGCGACGTCCGCCTCATCGACATCGGCCTCGGACCGCAGCTGGCCGACGTCACGCCGTTCACGACGCTGGACCAGGCGGACGCCTGACCGGCTGCCCAGCCCGGCACCTCGCCTGGGCGGTCGGCATCACCGACCGTCCAGGCGGCGCATGACGCTCAGGAGCCGACGGCGGCAGCAGATCGCCCGGACGCGACACCCGCGAGCGCATGGCCCGCGAGCGAGCCGAGCGTGCGGAGCCCGTCGCGCGACAGCACCGACTCGAGGTGCCCCTGGACCGACGCGAACCCACGACCGCGCATCGCGAACACGTCGCCCGACGCCGCATCGGCGGCGATCTCGACCCCACCGACCGGAGCCTCACCCGCCAGCCGTGCGGTGAAGGTGTTGTAGAACCCGATCAGCGACTGCTCACCGAAGAGGTCGAGGTCGAGCTGCAGTCCCTGTCGGGGCGCGTCGAGGCGTTCGATCGGCAGCCCGAGCTGGATCGCCAGCACCTGATGGCTCAGGCAGACGGCGAGCAGTGGCGCTCCGGCGGCGAGGCGCGCCGACACGATCTCGTGCATCCGGCGGACACGCGGATCGGCGAGGTCGAGCGGATCGCCCGGACCCGGGCCGGCGACGAGGAGGTCGACGTCCACGAGGGCGTCGGTCACCGCCGACCAGTGCTCCACGCTGACGGTCATCCCGAAGTGGCGCAGCTGGTGGGCCAGCATCGCGGTGAACTCGTCCTCGGCGTCGACGATGACCGCGGTACGGCCTGACAGTGAACCGACCGGTGCCGGGTGCTGCGGCTGCAACCAGAAGGACGCCAACCGCTCGTTCCGCGCTCGGAGCGCGTCCTGTACGCCCGGCTCCGCCGCGAGGTCGACGGTCGGGCCGAGCCCGGCGGGTGCCATGACGCCCAGAGCGGTCAACACGCCAGCGGCCTTCGCCGCCGTCTCGGCCACCTCCGACTCGGGATCCGAATGACGGACGAGCGTCGCACCGGCGGGCACGCGGACGAGGCCGGCGTCGTCGACGTAGGCGGTGCGGATGAGGATCGGTGCGTCGAGTTCGTAGTCGCCGTCGCCCACCGGGGTGAACAGCGCGAGCACGCCGGAGTAGTAGCCGCGCGCGTTCCGCTCATGGCGGGCGATGACCGAGCACGCGTTCTGCATGGGCGAGCCCGTGACCGTCGGTGCGAACATCGTCAACCGCAGGACCTCGCGGACGTCGAGCTCGCTCGTCCCGGCGAGCAGGTACTCGGTGTGGGTGAGGCGCGACATCTGCTTGACGTAGGGGCCGAGGATGCGTCCACCGGAGGCGCACACCCGGCTCATCATCTTCATCTCCTCGTCGACGACCATGAAGAGCTCTTCCGTCTCCTTGACGTCGCCGAGGAACGCGCGGAAGTCGTCGCCGGTCGCGCCGGAGCGCGGGTGGCGGAAGGTGCCGCTGATGGGGTTCATGGTGACGGTGCGTTCACCGGTCGAAGCGTCGCGGGCGACCGCGACGTGGCGCTCGGGCGTCGCACCGGCCATCGAGACGCCCGGGGTGTGCACGGCGAACGTCCAGTAGGCGCCGGTCTCCCCCGACAGGAGCGCCCGCAACCAGGCGAGGACCGCGCGCTCGGCCGGCACCTCGGTCGTCGCGGTGAACTCGCGTCGGATGACGAAGTTGGCGCCCTCGCCGCGTCCGATCTCGTCCTCGATGACGCGGCGCACGATCGACGCGTAGTCCTCGTCGGAGACGTCGAACCCGCCGTCGACCAGCGGGACAGCGTCGGCGGGGAGTCGCTCGAGCATGTCGTCGAGCGTCACCGTCTCACGCTCGCTCACCACGAGGCAGCGCAGCGGAGCGCCGTCCTCCATCGCCGCGAAACCGCGCTCGCGCACCTGGCGATAAGGCACGAGCGTGAGGACCTCGGGCTGGTGGTCGTCGCCGGTGGCTCCGAGCGGGATGTCGGCGAGCGACTCGACGTCGACGACCTCACCCGTGTAGAGGTCGACGGTGTCGCTGCCGTGTCGGCGGAGCACCGCGAACGGGAAATCGGGGCCGGCGTGCAGCACGCGGTGGAGCAGGGTGGTCATGGTGGTGTCCTCAGGCTGGGACCGATCCGACAGGGCCTCCGAACGAGAACGACCGCCCTGTCAGGCGGTCGAGTCGTCGTGTGTGCACGTGCGCGGTCCGCCTAGGAGGCGGGCCACCAGCTCGTTGCACACGTCGTTCGCATGGAGCCGAGCATACACGGGCCGACCCGGGCTCCGCTGTCCGTGGCTCCTCCCCGAAGCTCAGGACGTTCCCGACCTCGCTCCCGTAGACTGAGCGGGCCGCGGGAGTGGTGGAATTGGCAGACACGCAGGATTTAGGTTCCTGTGCTTTCGAGCGTGAGGGTTCAAGTCCCTTCTCCCGCACGCGACATCGTCGTACGCCGTTCCATCCCTCCCCCGACAGCAGGAGCTCCGCATGGTCCACACCGCCCTCATCCCCTGGCTCGACCCGGAGGGCATCATCACCGCCGTCGGTCCCTGGGCCCTCGTCGTGGTCTGCGCG
This sequence comes from uncultured Plantibacter sp., assembly GCF_963518075.1. Lineage (NCBI taxonomy): Bacteria > Bacillati > Actinomycetota > Actinomycetes > Micrococcales > Microbacteriaceae > Plantibacter > uncultured Plantibacter sp. The sequence goes on along the minus strand of NZ_CAUQHZ010000007.1, from coordinate 69,382 downwards.
ATCGTCTTCGCCGAAACCGGCCTCCTCGTCGGATTCCTTCTGCCCGGCGACACCCTGCTCGTCATCACCGGTCTCCTCGCGTTCGGGTCCGCCCGCGTCATCGAGATCGACATCTGGTGGGTCTGCCTCGCGATCGGGTTCTCGGCGTTCCTCGGCGGCGAGGTCGGGTACCTCATCGGGCACAAACTCGGGCCGAAGGTGTTCGAACGCAAGGAGTCCGGTCTCTTCAGCATCAAGAACGTCGAGCGGACGAACGCCTTCTTCGAGCGCTTCGGTGCCCTCGCGGTCATCCTGGCGCGCTTCGTCCCGATCGTCCGGACCTTCGCGCCGGTCGCTGCCGGCATCGGCCACATGAACTACAAGAAGTACTCGCTCTACAACCTCATCGGAGCGCTCATCTGGGGCGCAGGGCTCACCTTCTTCGGCTACCTGCTCGGATACATCCCCCCGGTCGCCACCTTCGTGCAGAACTACATCGACGTCATCCTCATCGGAGCCGTCGTCCTCACCCTCATCCCGACCACCTGGCACTACATCCAGTCGAGCCGGAAAGCGAAGGCGCTGCAGGGCACCATCACCGAGGAGGAGCGTCGGGCCGCGGCTTCGAAGCTCGCCGACCAGGACGTCTTCAAGCGCGACCGCGGGAACGGCCCGGTCTGATCGCCGGTGGCGCCGCTCGCGCGAGTGGCGCAACAACCGGACCCGCCCCGCGCGTCAGCGGTGGTGCGACTCCTCGTGGGAGGCGTGTTCCTCGGGCTCCAGCTGGAACGTCGAGTGCTCGACGTCGAAGTGGTCGTGGAGGCACGAACCGAGACGGTCGAGCAGCTCCCCCGTGCCACCGTCGGCGAACACCTCCTGCCGGGCGACGACGTGGGCCGAGAAGACCGGCTGGCCGGACGTGATCTGCCAGACGTGGACGTCGTGGACGGCGACGACCCCGTCGGTGCCGAGCAGGTGGTCCCTGATCTCCTGCACGTCCGTGTCCGAGGGCGCGGACTCGCTGAGGACGTGGACGACGTCGCGGAGCAACGACCACGCCCGCGGCACGATCATCGCGGCGATCGCGAGCGAAGCGATGGCGTCGGCCTGAGCGAAGCCCGTCAGCATGATGACGACCGCGGCGATGATCACGGCGATCGAACCGAGGAGGTCGCCGAGGACCTCGAGGTACGCGCCGCGCATGTTGATCGACGTGTCACGGCCGCCGCGCAGCACCTGGAGGGCGACGAGGTTCGCCACGAGACCGATGACGGCGACGATCAACATCGGAAGGCTCTTGACCTCCGCGTCCGCCGGCTCGACGAGGCGGGACACCCCCTCGATGAGGACCGACACCGCGACGGCGATCAGGATGAGCGCGTTGATGAGCGCGCCGAACACCTCCGCGCGCTGATACCCGAAGGTCTGGCGATCGGTGGCCGGGCGCGCGGCCACGATCGTGGCGACGAGCGCGATGACCAGCCCGGTGAGGTCCGACAGCATGTGCCCGGCGTCGGCGAGGAGGGACAGCGAACCGCTCACCCAGGCACCGACGAGTTCGACCACGAGGACGGTCGCGATGATGGCGATCGCCACCGCGAGTCTCCTGCGGTTGGCGGTGCCGGCGTGTGCGTGATCGTGACCCATGATGCATCAACCGTAGGAGCTTCCCAGCGCCCGCGGAAGGGTTCATGCCGAGATAGGAATGGTCCTGAGTATCATGCTCAGCTGGCGGTCGACGCGGGCCCCTCGGGCACGAGCCGCTGCAGCACCGGGACGAGCGCTCGGAAGGCGAGTGCGCGGTGGCTCAGCTCGTTCTTCTCAGCCGGTGACAGCTCCGCCGCCGTCCGATGCTCGCCGTCCGGGATGAACGCCGGGTCGTACCCGAAGCCGTTGGTCCCGCTCGGCTCCGTCGCGAGGGCTCCGCGCCAGGTGCCGACGGCGACGTGCTCGAGCGGCTCCATCCCGTCGATCCCAGGCGGCACCACGAGGGCGAGGTGGCAGGCGAACCAGGCGGCACGATGCTCCTCGTGCACGTCCCGCAGCTGATCGAGGAGGAGGGCGAGGTTCGCGGTCGAGTCGTGCTGCGAGCCGGCCCAGCGCGCCGAGAAGATGCCCGGCGATCCACCCAGGATCTCGACGCCGATGCCGGAGTCGTCGGCGAGCGCGATGGAGCCGGTGTGGGCGGCGGCGACCCGAGCCTTGATCAACGCGTTCTCGCTGAAGGTCGTGCCGTCCTCGACGGGCTCCGGGCCGTCGTAGGCGAGGACCGTGATCCCGGGGACGTCGCGGCTGACGAGCCGCTGGAACTCCTCGACCTTGTGCTGGTTGTGCGTCGCGAGGACGATCTCGACGCTCATCAGCGTCCGAGGGCCTCGAACTGGATGGCCTTGAGCGACGCAGCGCCACCGACGGCGAGGTCGAGCAGGGAGTCGAGTTCGCGGCGGTCGAACGGGGCACCCTCGGCCGTCCCCTGCACTTCGACGAACGATCCGCCGCCGGTGACGACGACGTTCATGTCGGTCTCGGCGCGCACGTCCTCGACGTAGGCGAGGTCGAGCATGGGCACGCCGTCGATGATGCCGACCGAGACGGCCGAGACGCTGTCGGTGAGGGGCGACGCCTTCTGCGAGATGAACTTCTTGCCGCGCGCCCACTCGATCGCATCGGCGAGGGCGACGTAGGCGCCGGTGATCGCCGCTGTGCGGGTGCCACCGTCCGCTTGCAGGACGTCGCAGTCGATGACGATCGTGTTCTCGCCGAGGGCCTTGGTGTCGATCACGGCGCGGAGGCTCCGACCGATGAGTCGCGAGATCTCGTGGGTACGACCGCCGATCTTGCCCTTGACCGCTTCACGGTCCATCCGCTCGTTGGTGGAACGGGGCAGCATCGCGTACTCCGCGGTGACCCAGCCGCGACCCTTGCCGTTCAGCCAGCGCGGCACGCCGTTGGTGAAGGACGCCGTGCAGAGGACCTTCGTCCGGCCGAAGCTGATGAGTGCCGAACCCTCGGCCTGCTCGCTCCAGCCGCGCTCGATCGTGATGGGACGCAGCTGGTCGTTGGTGCGGCCGTCGGCGCGCGCGATGTCACTCATGGATGTGCTCCTCGAACTGGTGGGATGGAAGGTCGATCACGCCGGTCTGAACGAGCGAGACGGTGGAGATCTCCCGACCCATCAGACGGTTGGCGAGGGCGATGAAGTCGTCGGCGCTGCTCCCGGTCGCCTCGTACCGGTGGGTGGCGGGTTCGCTGCTGTCGCGCAACAGGTCACGGGTGACGAGTACGCGGTAGACGTCGTTCGCGGTCTCGGTGTCGCTCGAGACGAGCGACACCTGCGGACCCATCACGTAGCTGATCGCGCCCTTGAGGAAGGGGTAGTGGGTGCATCCGAGGACGACGGTGTCGACGCCGGCGTGCCGGAGCGGCGCCAGGTACTCCTCAGCGGCCTCGAGGAGGTCGGGGCCGGTCGTGACGCCGGCCTCCACGAACTCGACGAACCGGGGGCAGGCCTGGCCGAACACCGTCAGCTCGGGATTGACCTCGAACAGGTCCTGATACGCCCGCGAGTTGATCGTGCCCTCGGTCCCGATGACGCCGATGCGCCCGTTCCTCGTGCTCCGGACCGCGGTCCGCACAGCGGGCTGGATCACCTCGACCACGGGGACCGAATAGCGTTCTCGGGCATCGCGGAGCATGGCCGCCGATGCGGTGTTGCAGGCGATCACCAGCATCTTCACGCCCTGGTCGACGAGCGAGTCGAGGACCTCGAGCGAGTAGCGCCGCACGTCGGCGATGGGCTTCGGACCGTAGGGCGAGTGAGCCGTGTCGCCGATGTAGATCACGGACTCGGCGGGGAGCTGATCGCTGACCGCTCGCGCCACCGTGAGTCCGCCGACGCCGGAGTCGAAGATGCCGATGGGTGCGTCGTTCACGATGACCCAGCCTACCGCCCCTGCCGATCGACGTCGCTGACCGACCGATCACCACGTTCCGAGCACGCTCGCGGCTAGGCTGAACAGGTGCACGAGTCCTCAGCTCTCCTCACCGACCGATACGAACTCACGATGCTGGACGCCGCCCTTCACCGCGGCACCGCGGATCGGGAGTGCCTGTTCGAGCTCTTCGCCAGACGCCTCTCCGGCGGCCGCCGCTACGGCGTCGTGGCCGGCACGGGCCGCTTCCTCGAACTGCTCAAGCACTTCCGCTTCGGTGAATCGGAACTCGAGTGGCTGCGCGAGGAGGGCGTCGTCAGCACGACGGCGCTCGACTGGCTCGCCGACTACCGCTTCTCGGGTTCGATCTGGGGCTACCGCGAGGGCGAGGTCTTCTTCCCCGGTTCGCCGATCCTGGTCGTGGAGGGCACGTTCGCCGAGGCCGTCATCCTCGAGACGCTGGCGCTCAGCGTGTTCAACTACGACAGCGCCGTCGCCACGGCTGCCGCCCGCATGACCTCTGCGGCTGGCAGCCGTCCCCTGGCCGAGATGGGCTCCCGTCGGACGGGCGAACGGTCGGCCATCGCCGCAGCCCGGGCGGCGTACATCGCCGGCTTCAGCGCCACCTCGAACCTCGAGGCCGGACGCAGCTGGGGCATCCCGACGATGGGGACGGCCGCGCACTCCTTCACGCTCCTGCACGACTCCGAGGAGGACGCCTTCCGAGCCCAGATCGACACGATGGGCGCCGGGACCACGCTGCTCGTCGACACCTACGACATCGAGGAGGCCGTGCGACTCGGCGTGCGCCTCGCGGGCCCGGAGCTCGGAGCCGTGCGCATCGACTCCGGCGACCTGCCGATCGTCGTCGACCAGGTCCGCCGCCTCCTCGACGGACTCGGCGCCACATCGACCCGCATCACGGTCACCAACGACCTCGACGAGCACGCCGTCGCCGCCCTGGCCGCATCCCCGGTCGACTCCTACGGCGTCGGCACCTCCGTGGTCACCGGCTCCGGCTCCCCCGCCATGGGCATGGTCTACAAGCTCGTGGCGCACCGTGACGACCAGGGCGACTGGATCAGTGTCGCGAAGAAGTCGGCCGAGAAGGCGACCGTCGGCGGCCGCAAGACGGCTGCGCGGGCCTACGACCGGCACGGGGTCGCCCGCGAGGAGCGTATCTACCTCGGCGACGGTCCGGCCGGCGAACACGAGGGTGCGGCCGACGCCGCCTCGGAACGTCCCTTGATGGTCCAGCTCGTCGAAGGCGGACTCGTGGACGAGCAGTACCTCGGCGCCGCGGGGACGCGCCATGCGAGGGAACACCGGGCACAGGCGGTGGGGGAACTGCCACCCCGGGCCGTCAGCCTCACCCGCGGCGACCCCGTACTCCCGACCGTGTACCTCGAAGACTGACCGCGGCGACGCGTCTCAGCGTCGGCCGCGGTGCGCTCCAGCGTCAGTCGCGGAGGAGCTTCTCGTAGATCTCCTTGCAGGCCGGGCAGATCGGGAACTTCTCGGGGTCGCGACCCGGCGTCCACTTCTTGCCGCAGAGCGCCTTCACCGGCTTGCCGCTCAACGCCGATTCGAGGATCTTCTCCTTCTTGACGTAGTGCGAGAAGCGCTCGTGATCGCCGGGCTCGATGTTCTCGCTCTCGATCAGCTCCTCGAGCTCACGATCCATGATCGCCGTGCTCCCACCGTCGGGCGTGCCACCGGGATCGATCGTGCTCATCTGCTGCTTCGTGCTGTCATGCTGCGCCATGGCTCCATGGTACCGCCGGACGGCACCCGGGTCTCCTGCGGGCCGATCCGGTCGCCGACGTCGGGTCAGTGCGAGCTGGCGAAGCCGACGATCTCGGGGCTGCGGCGATCGAAGACGCGACCGCCGGCGAAGATCCCGATCACGAGGACCAGGATGCCCGTGCCCGCACCGACCGCGAGAGCCCCGAAGTTCCAGTTCGGCTCACCGGTGAGCCCGAGCACGGCCAACCAGCCGGCGGGAATCGTGAGCAGGACCGTACCGAGCAGGCTCAGGAACTGCGCGGACATGCCGCTGCTGCCCGGCACCTGCGGCTGCTGGAACGGGCTGTCGCCGGGAAGCGACGTCGGGTACGGGAACCGCGCGGACACAAAGCTCGCGATACCGGCACCGCTGAACAACAGGCACGTGCTCACACCGATCATCGACGGCAGGGCGTCCCAGTCGCCGTAGAACAGGATACTCAGCGTCGACCCGACCGCGATGAGCGGGATGCCGATGAGGAGCACCGGGAAGAGCCGGCCGATCCGGTCCGATCGTCCGCGGACCCCCGAGGCGACGTGCAGCCAGACCGCGGTCGAATCGAAGGCGAGGTCGTTGTGCAGGAGCCAGCCGAGGAACCAGCACACGACCGGGAGTGGGACGAGTGCGAGGACGTTCATCGGGATGCCGGCGACGAGCATGGGCACGAAGAAGATGAAGGGCGCGATCGGGATGATGACGAGGGAGACGAGGTACCGCGGGTCGCGCAGCCAGTAGGTCATGCTCCGAGCGGCGATGGCTCCGGACGGGGAACCGGGGAGCAGGTCGAACCAGCCCAGACCGGTGCTGTCGCGGCCCGTCCCGAGGCGTTCCGGCGTCACGAGCAGTCGGGCGACGAACGCCTGCCAGGCGAACCAGAGCAGCGCGATGGTCGCCGCGGTGAGCAGCAGCTTGACGATCGCCGGCGCGATGCCGCCGAGTGCGGCATCACCGGGGAAGGACCAGACGGCGCCGAGCGGGGTCCAACTGAGGATGTCAGCGACCCGGCCGAGGACGGCGAACCCGTCGCGCTGCCAGTCCACGGTGGTGAGGGCGATGATCGCCGGCGCCACGGCGATGATGAGCACCAGCCCGAGGACACCCATGACCTCCTTGGCGCGACGCGTCGCGAGGAGGCTCGCGGAGATCGAGGTGGCGATCCGGGCCAGGAGCGCGCAGAGCAGCACGCCGAGGACCGCGGAGACCACGGCGAGGACGGCGGGCAGCGGCGACCGCGACCAGGTGACCACCGACGAGGCCGCGAGGACGGCGAGGACGAGTGACGGCACCGACACGAGCGCTGTCACGAGTAGGCCGGCCGACAGGGTGCGGTTGGGCAGCCCGAAGAGCGAGAACGCCCGAGGATCCAGCTGGTCGTCGACACCGAAGACGAGCGGCAGGATGATGAAGCCCAGGACGACGGCCGATCCGGCCAGCACGAGCAGGTTGCGCGTGACCTCCGGGTCGCCACCACGCAGCGCGACGAGACCGGTGCTCGCGAGCACGACGATCCACACGCCGACCGCGATCGCGAGGACGAGCCCGACCAGTCGCCAGGGGCTGCGGCGGAACGCGTTGAGCGTCAGCTGCAGTTTCAGTCGGAGAAGCTGTGCAACCATTCCATTCCCTCTGCCGACTTGCGGCCCCCGGCGAGCTCGACGAACCGCTCCTCGAGCGTGCCCGTTCCGCGCACCTCGTCGACGGACCCGGCGGCCAGCACCTTGCCCTGCACGATGATGGCCACGTGATCGCACACGCGCTGGATGAAGTCCATGCCGTGGCTCGAGAGCACGACGGTCCCGCCGTTGGCGACGTACCGCTGGAGGATCTCGATGACGTTCGCCGCGGAGACCGGATCGACCGATTCGAACGGCTCGTCGAGGATGAGGACACGCGGCGAATGGATGAGTGCGGCTGCCAACGCGATCTTCTTCGTCATGCCCGCCGAGTAGTCGGAGACGAGACGGCCGAGCGCGTCGTCGAGACCGAAGGCACGAGCCAGATCGGTGGTCCGTGACTTGACGGTCGCGGGGTCGAGCCCCCGCAGGACGCCGGAGTAGTACAGGAGCTGGCTGCCGGTCAGGCGGTCGAAGAGCCGCAGCCGGTCGGGCAGCACGCCGATCGCACGCTTGGCCTCGGCGGGATCCTGCCAGACGTCGACGCCCTGGACCGTGATGGACCCTGCGTCGGGACGGAGGAGACCCGTGACCATGGACAGGGTGGTCGTCTTGCCGGCGCCGTTCGGCCCGACGATGCCGTAGAACGAGCCACGTCGGACCTCGAGGTCGACGCCGTCCACCGCGACCGTGTCGCCGAACTGCTTGACGAGTCCCGAGATCGACAGGACGACGGGATGGGCGCCATCGCCGTCGGCCTCGCTGCGCTGCGACGTCGCGGCGGGTGACGAGGTGGCGGCGGACGACGGTGTCGGCGCGGGACGGCCGGCAGGACGCTTCGGTGCTGCAACCGGAGTGACGGCCTCCTCCCGCGGAGGCGCCACCGATACGGACCCCGACGGTGCCGGCGTCGCCTGCCGGGCCGTGTCGTCCACAGCCTCCCCGGCGATGGATGACGCGGTCGGCGGGGTCTCGGTCTGCGTGGCGTCGGCCCGAGTCTCCTCGACGGCGATCCGGTCGACGACCTCAGGGGAAGGCTGCTCGGAGGGCGTCGACGTCGTCGGCCGTTCGACCGATCCCGGTGCGCTGACCTCGTCGAGCACGCCGGCGGCTGCGGCGGCCGTCTGTTCGGGCTGCTTCGTGACGCTGGTGCGCGCCGGCGTGCGCTTGGCCGGCGTCCGGGCCGTCGTGGACTTCGTCGTCGAGGTGCGGGCAGTGGTCGTCTTGGCGCCGGCGGCCTTGGTCGCCGGCTTCGCGGCGGTGGTGCGCGCGGTCGTCGACCGGGGCGTCTTCGGGGTGGTGCTCGTCTCGGCCGACGCAGTGGCCTCCGGAGCATCGGCAGCTGCAGCAGCCGACTTCGCGGGCGTGCGCTTCGCAGCGGTGGTGCGCGCCGTCGTCGACTTGGTGGCCGTGGTCTTCGCCGTCGAGGTCCGAGCGGTCGTCGAGCGTGCCGTGGTCGTCTTGGGTGCCGGCTTCGTGGCGTCCCCGGGCTCCCCCGAGGTCTCGCTCGCCGACGTGGCGCGGGTGCGGGGCGTGCTCGGCCGCTTCGCCGGGGCCTTCGCCGTTCCGGCAGCCCGAGGCGTCGTCGAGCGGGGTGCGCGCTTCGGTGCCGCAGCGGCCTGATCGTCGGAAGGGGTCGACGGCGCAGGTGCGCCGGCGGCATCGGCGGTGTTCGGCGTGCCCGGACTCGTCGGCGTGCCGTCGGCAGGCGCCGGCTGCTGAGCGGGATCTGGCGGAGTCGTGGAAGTCACCAAGCAAACCTACCAACAGCGGCGGCCGGAGCGGACAGCGGAGTCTCAGGATGAACGGTTGACACATCTCCCCCAAGCTGTGTAAACGCCGGGTGGTCGATCACAAAACGACAACGGACCCTGGGAACCCCTGACAGACGGAGTTCACCGCGGCTAGCCTGTATTTTGGCATAACGGAGTGTCTTTCAATGCACGTCTTGGTTAATCCTCGGTGAATCGTCCACAGCATCGTGGCACCGCGTGATTCCATACCCACACTGAGGAGAACAACGTGACCACCCAGGTAGTGATCCTTGCCGCAGGGATGGGCAGCCGTCTCGGCCGCTCGCTTCCCAAGCCCCTGACCGAGCTCAGCGACGGCCGCACCATCATGCAGCAGCAGTTCGACAACATCCACCACGCGTTCGGAGCGAGCGCCAAAGTGACGATCGTCGTCGGCTACAAGCTCGAGCACATCATCGAAGCGTTCCCCGACGCCTCCTTCGTCTACAACGAGCAGTACGACCAGACCAACACCTCGAAGAGCCTCATGCGCGCCCTCGCGGCGTCTCAGGCCGGCGGCGTGCTCTGGATGAACGGCGACGTCGTCTTCGACCCGGCCGTCCTCGACCGCGCTGCCGCGATGATCGCCAGAGACCGCTCGTTCGTGACCGTCAACACCTCCAAGGTGTCCGACGAGGAGGTCAAGTACACGACGAGCGCCGAGGGCTACATCAAGGAGCTCTCGAAGACCGTCGTCGGCGGGCTGGGCGAGGCCGTGGGCATCAACTACATCTCGTCGCAGGACAAGACGACGCTCCACCGCTACCTGACCAAGGTCGGCGACCAGGACTACTTCGAGCGCGGCATCGAGCTCGCCATCGAGCGCGAGGGCATGCTCGTCGAGCCGGTCGACATCTCCGACCTCTACGCGGTCGAGGTCGACTTCGCCGAGGATCTCGAGCGCGCGAACCTCTTCGTCTGAGGTCCCCGTCCACATCGCACACGAACGCCGTCCCGACGCTGAGCGTCGCGGGCGGCGTTCCTGCGTCACCTCGATAAGGTTGGTCACGTGAGTTCTTCAGCTGAGACGCGGCCAAGGATGTCGCGATCGGCGAGGTACCGCCACGCGCTCTGGATCCTGACGGTCCGAGACCTGCGCGTGCGCTACTCGACGAGCGCGCTCGGCTACGTGTGGTCCATCCTCGACCCCCTCGTCATGAGTGGGATCTACTGGTTCGTCTTCACGCAGGTGTTCCGGCGCGACGTCGGCGAGGAACCCTACATCGTGTTCCTCCTCGCGGCACTGCTGCCGTGGATGTGGTTCACCGGATCGGTGTCCGACAGCACCCGCGCCTTCCTGCGCGAGGCGAAACTCGTGCGTTCGACGACGATCCCCCGGACCATCTGGGTGAACCGGATCGTGCTGTCGAAGGGCATCGAGTTCCTCGCTGCGCTCCCGGTCCTCGCGGCGTTCGCGATCTTCAGCGGCGCGCAGGTCAACCTCGACATCGTGCTGTTCCCGCTCGCCATCGTCATCCAAGCCGTCCTGACAATCGGGCTCTGCCTGATCGTCGCTCCGCTCGTCGTGTTCTTCCGCGATCTCGAGCGCGCCGTCAAGCTCGTCCTGCGGTTCATGTTCTACGCGACGCCGATCATCTACAGCACGACGGCGCTGCCCGACAGGATCGAGCCCTTCGCGGCGTTCAACCCGCTCAGCGGGATCTTCGCGCTCTACCGTTCCGCGTTCTTCCCACAGGAGCTCAACTGGCACCTCGTGGGTGTGTCCGCCGCCATGTCCACGGTCATCCTCGCGGTCGGTCTCCTCGTCTTCAAGCGCTGCGAGCGCTCCGTGCTGAAGGAGATCTGATGCCCACAGGCAACGCAACCGCCGCTCGGCCGGCGATCTCGGTGGCCGACGCAGGGATCCGGTTCCGGCGCAACCGTGGCGGTCGGCGGAGTTTCAAGGACCTCTTCGCCGGTCGCGACCGACGCTCGAAGCCGGGTGAGTTCTGGCCCCTGCGCCACGTCTCCTTCGATGTCGCCCCCGGAGAGGCCATCGGCGTCGTCGGACGGAACGGTCAGGGCAAGTCGACGCTGCTCAAGCTCGTCGCGGGCGTCGTCCTGCCCGATGAGGGCACCATCGGCGTGCACGAGGGTGTCGCGCCGCTCATCGAGATCACCGGCGGCTTCGTCAACGACCTGACGGTCCGCGACAACGTGTACCTGACGGCCGGCCTCCACGGCATGTCCCGGCGCGAGATCGACGGACGGTTCGACGACATCATCGCCTTCGCCGAGATCGCCGACTTCGTGGACACCCCGTACAAGCATCTCTCGAGCGGCATGAAGGTCCGCATCGCCTTCGCGGTGATCGCACAGCTCGAGGAGCCGATCATCCTCGTCGACGAGGTCCTCGCCGTCGGCGACCGCGCGTTCCGCGAGAAGTGCTACCGGCGCATCGAGGAACTCCTCGATGGCGGGCGCACCCTGTTCTTCGTCTCGCACAACGAGAAGGACCTCCGACGCTTCTGCACGAGGGGGCTCTACCTCGACAAGGGGGCGCTCGTGCTCGACGCGCCGATCGACGACGTGCTCGACCGCTACAACGCCGACTACAACAGCTGAGGCCTGCCAGCAAGCGTCACTCGACCTGCAGTGGGTCGACGTAGACTGGCCGCCCCGCCCACGAGGAGGCCGTCATGACCGGACCGCAGCAGGGACCCGTTCCGGGTCCCGCCCAGTTCCCCACCGCCGCAGCACAGCAGCCCGTGCTGCCTGAGCCGGGATGGGTGCGGGCGCTCGACCGTCTGCTCTGGGTCCAGCGACCGGTGGTCGTGGCACACATCCGGTCGATCCGGCGGATGTACCCGAACGCGACGGCGGACCAGCTCATCCGTGTCCTGGAGCGTCGGTACCTCACGACGGTGACGACGACGGGAGCCGCCGTGGGCGCGACCGCCGTCGTCCCGGCGATCGGGACGGCGACGACCCTTGCGCTCTCCGGTGTCGAGACGGCGGGGTTCCTCGAGGCGACCGCCCTGTTCGCCCAGTCGGTCACCGAGGTCCACGGCATCGCCCTGGCCGATCCGATGCGATCCCGCGCGCTCGTCATGACCATGATGCTCGGCAAGGCCGGAACCGACCTCCTGCGGAACTTCGGATCCCAGGCGGCCGGGAAGGGTATCCCCCGGCAGGCGTTCTGGGGCCAGACGATCACCCAGGGTCTGCCGTCCATGATCGTGGGCCCCGTCGCCGACCAGTTGCGGGTGCGCTTCGTGAAGCACTTCGCGGCGAGCGGCAGCGCCGGCGTCATCGGCAAAGCACTGCCCTTCGGTGTCGGAGCTGCCGTCGGCGGCATCGGCAATCACATGCTCGGCCGACAGGTCGTCCGTGCCGCTCGCCAGGCGTTCGGACCGGCGCCGTTCGTCGTCCCCCTCGACCTCGAGCCACGGATGCGGGCCGTCTCCGGCCGGTCCGGCCTCGGGAAGGTCCGCGACCAGGTGTTCCGTCGCCGGAAGAACCTGGCCATCGAGGCCGGCAGCGAGACGGTCGGCCCGGACGGGCCCGAACAGCGTCCCTGACCACCCTCGGCGCGCTCGGGCTCAGCGCCGACCGGGCCGGTCCGGATGCGGCATCCCTCCAGGTCCATCGCGTACCGTCGGAGGGTGAGACTTCCATTCCTGCGCCGTCCCCAGAAGCCCTTCCCGGAAGGCCGCCACTTCGCGGTGACCTGGGGTCTGTCGGACGACTTCGGCGGCATGACGGAGGCGATGCTCCAGCGCTCGCGCGCGTTCATCCGATTGGCCGACACCCCCGTCGACGTCCTCACCTTCGACCACCGCGCGGACTACCCCGAGTTGGAGGCACGGCTGCGCACGCGAGGAGACCTGATCGACGGCCTGCGGGTCGTCAACCTCTGGGACTGGCTGCGCGACAACCCCCTGCCGGGTGGGTCCCTCGACCTGGCCCGCCACGGGTTCACCCCGCTCCCCCTGGAGGACGGCAGCACGGAACGACGCCGCGGCGACGTGGTCCTCAGCCGCGAGCGTCACGATGAGTCCGGTCAGATCCTGCAGGTGGACGTCTACCGGACCGACGGCACCCTGCTCCTGTCCGACCGCCGCGACACGCGCGAGCGGGGTGTCAAGGGCGGCCGGTCCGTGGTCCTCTGCGACGACCAGGGCCGTCCCGTACGATCCTGGGGGCGCATCTGGTCCCTGTACCGCGCCTGGTTCGACACGCTCACCGCGGGCGCTCCGGCCTGGATGATCGTCGACAGCAAGACCATCGCCCCGTTCGTCCTGAGCTACCGGAAACGCAACGTCGTCACCGCGCATGTCGTGCACGCCTCGCACCTCCAGGGCACGGAACGACCACACGGTCGGCTGCGGGAGTCACGGCGAGCGGTGTTCGAGGCGCTCGACGACTTCGACCTCGTCGCCCTGCTCAGCGACCGCCAGCTCGCGGACGTGACGACCATGCTCGGCGAGCACGCCTCGCTCGGGGTCATCCCGAACTCGCGCGAACTCGTCGCACCGGACGTCGCGCGTGCACCTCGGCCTCGCAGCCGCGGCATGTTCCTCGGTTCGCTCACGGCCCGGAAACGGCCGGCGAACGCGATCCGCGCCGTCCTCGCCACCACCCCGGTGGACGGGCCTCCCCCGACGCTCGACGTCTACGGCGGCGGGGAACTGCTCGACGAGTTGCAGACGCTCCTCGCCGCCGAGGACCCGGACCACCGCGTCGTCCTCCACGGTTACGACCGCTCGGCCCGGCAGCAGCTCGGCTCGGGTTCGTTCCTCGTCATGACCTCGACCTCCGAGGGCTTCCCACTCGTGCTCATCGAGGCGATGGCGGCCGGGTGTCTCCCCATCGTCGTCGACGTACCGTACGGGCCGGCCGACATCGTCCGCGACGGTTGGAACGGGTTCCTCGTGCCGTCCGCGGAACCGGCCGTCGTGTCAGCCGCCATCGAACGCCTCCTGTCGCTCCCCGAGGGCGAGGTCGATGCGATGCGTCAGCACGCCAGGGCGACCGCGGAGCAGTACGACGACGAGGCCGTCACCCGTCGGTGGGCTCAGGAGTTGCACGCGGCCGCTCGCCGGAAGAAGCGGAACGCGCTCGTCCCTCGCGTCGGCTGAGCATCCGGGAACGCACCGCAGCGACCCCCGCCTGTACCCCCCGACCGACGCTGCGCGCCAGGCCGTGGGACGGACGCTCGACGAGCTGGAAGAACCCGGCGGCGACCAGCAGGCTCAGTGGGACACCGACGATCCCGACCAGCCACCAACGCTCATCTCCGAACGAGAAGGCGAGTGTGGCCAGGATCGGGGCGTGCACGAGGTACAGGCTGAAGGACACCTTCCCGAGCCAGAGGACCGGCGGCGCCTCGAGGAGCCGACGGGCGAACGGGCTTCCGATGGCGACGACGATGAGGCCGGCCGCGCCCACACCCGACAGGCCCCAGAGCGCCTGACCGAGCGTCGATGAGGATTCGACGAACGGTCGGGAGAGCCAGCTCGCGACGAGCAGGAGCGCGGACCCGCCCGTGAGCAACGCCCATTGCAGCGGGCGGGACCGATCCGCAGCCCAGGCTCGGAGGTCGTCGAGCCTGACGGCGATCAGCGTACCGATGAAGAACGCCGGCAGGTACACGGCGGCGTCCAGTCCCGCGACCCGTCCGAGCACCATGATCACGGACATCAGTGCGGCGACCGGCCACGCCCAGCGGCGCAGCAACCGAGCGAGCAGGACGGCGATCGGGAGGAGGAGCGTGAAGATCAGCTCCCAGCGCAGCGACCACAGGGTGTTCACCAGGGTGTAGCTCGCCGGCGTCAGGGTGGCCTCCCTCAGGAGGTGCAGCGGGTCGACGCCCGTCGCGTTCGCGTTCGCGATCCACTCACCGGTGGTCACCGACGCCGGGTCCCTCGGGATGAGGAGGATGAGGGCGGCGGCGAACAGCAGTGATCCCCACACGGGGAGATAGAGCCGCACGAATCGGGCGGCGAAGAACCCCGGCCAGCTCGCGCCGCCTCGCAACAGCGGGAGTGCGACGACGAGACCGCTCAGGACGAAGAACACCTGCACGGCCTCGGTACCGGCGAAGAGCAGCTTCAATGGTGTCTCGGTCGCGATGTCCCAGGCGGGCTCCGAGATCCGGCCGGTCGCGAAGGGTCGTGCGAGCAACGACACGTGGTAGAGCACCACGACGACGCTGGCGACACCACGGACTCCGTCGAGGGAGGCCAGTCGCCCGGAGGACGGATTCACCTGCCCGACCCTACGCGGTTCTCCTGGGCGCGGACTCAACGGCTCAGGGCGCCTCAGGCGCGTCCTCTGTCGTCGTCATCCTCGTCTTCGTCCTCATCGTCCTCATGCTCGTCGAGCTTCGGCCGGCCATCGGCGTGCGCGAGGGCGAACCGTTCCCATTCCGACATCAGATGCTCGATGGCGCTGTGGAACCTCGCCGTCGTCACTCCCGGCGTCGTGTCGCCGAAGTAGTACTCGACCCAGTGCTGCAGTCGAGCGACCGTCTCGGGATCACCGAGGAGTCGGTCGACGCCGTCGACGATGTCCGCGGCGGCCGACGCATCGAGCCACTCGCACGCCGAGAGGTACCCTCCGGTGTCGATCTCCGCCTCCGGATTCACGGGACGGGTGATCATGAGCGGCTTCCCGCTCGCGAGGCGGTCGTAGACCATCGCGGAGATGTCGACGATGGCCGCGTCCGCCGCCGCCAGCTGCCAACCGAGGTCGGCACCCGTGTCGACGACGTGCTGGGCCGAGGCGTCCGCACGGTTCGCCTCCTGGAGCGCGGCCATGATCTCGCGGTTCGCGCTCGCGTAGGCCGGATCGACGACACCGCTCCTCGGGTGCGGACGGTACACGACGCGGTGCCGCCCGGTCGCGATGAGTGCTCGGACGAGGGCAACGCCGTGGCTCGCGATCGAGCCGTACGCCGCGGCCGCGCGGTCGCCCTCCCAAGTGGGCGCGTACAGGACGACGGTCCGCTCATCGGGCGTGTAGGGCAGTTCGCCCGAATAGTGGTCGGCCTGGGGGCGGCCGATCATGATCGCGCGCTTGTCGAAGTCGTAGTCCCAGAGCACCCGCTCCAGCCGGTTCCTCGCCGCTTGGCCGGCGATGAGGCTGTAGTCGTAGGCCTTGAACTGGTTCGTCGTCATGTACATCTTGTCGCTCTCGCCGTGGTTGACGAAGACGTGCCAGCGGGAGCCGTAGCGGAACATCTGGAAGTTCTTGGCGTTCTGGTTGACGTACAGCACGACGCGGATGTCCTGTTCGGCAAGCGTGCGCTCGAGGGCGACGACCGTCCGGACGTAGGCCGTCGGGATCGGCGACTCCTCGAACAGCTTCGCCGCCGCCGTCGCACCGCGGCTGAGGATGAGGACGGGCCACTGCTTCGACAGTTCGGCGAGCGGCCGGTACCACTGGCGGATCTGGTACATGTTGACGGCGCCGTCCGCGAAGTACACGGCCACCTTGTAGCGCCCCGGCTCGATCACGGGAGCCGCCTGCATCTGCGCCGCTAGGACGGCTCTGGCCCGGCGGTTGGCGAGCAAGTCCTTGGCGAGCGTGATGGCACGACGACCGTCTCTGATCAGGCCCATGTCAGCTCCAGCATCCGTCAAGCGTAACGACGCCAGGTCACGGTGGGATCACGACGGGCACCCGCCCCTCAGATGACCGGAGGTCGCCCTGCGCGCGTCATCCGCCAGACCGTCCGCCAGCGCAGTGGGCGACGTTCGCCGGGGTCCGTCCGCCAGCCCTCACGCCAGCCGCCGAACCAGGGGCGGAGGGCCTCCGGCTTCCGCCACCACCGGATCACCTGGATCGCGGTCCAGGAGCCCACATACAGCGGAATGAGCGGTACGGGGAGGTTCCGCCGTGCGAGCCAGACCCGGTTCCGCGCGTTGAGCCGGTAGTAGGCGGTATGCCTCGTCGGTTCGGTCACCGGGTGGTTCGCTTCGAGGGAGGCCTCGTACCAGGCTCGCCTCCCCTGGTCCCAGACCCGCCAAGCGATCTCGATGCCCTCATGCGCGTAGAAGAACGGGTCGGCCCACCCACCGACGGCGTCGAACACCGACCGCGGCAGCAGGACGGCCGCTTCGAGGCAGGAGAACACGGCGCTCGAATGCCTGGGGTCCTTGTCGCGGGTTCGCGGCACCCAGCGGGACGGCGTCGCTGCACCGTCCGCGTCGGCGAGCCGGGGCTGGATGAGGCCGATGGACCGGTCCGCGTCGAGCATCGCGATGGCGTCGCGGAGGAACGTGGTGGACGGGATGGTCGCGTCGTCGTCGAGGAAGAAGACGAACTCCCCCTGCACCGCCGCGACACCACGGTTGCGTCCGGCGGGGATCCCGAGGTTCTCGGACAGGGCCAGGCCTCGGGCGCCGTCCGGAAGCCCGGTCGGCTGCCAGCCGTTACCGACCACTACCACGTCGAGCTCCACCGCTTGCTGGGCGAGCACGCTCTCCACGGCTGCGGTGAGCTCGACCGGGCGGGTCCCCTGCGTCAGGACCACGACACCGACGGAGCGCGTGACCGGGATCGGGCCGGACATCACGCGTGGAGCCGCTTCGACGAGACGATCGCGACGAAATGACCGACAAGCGTCAGGAGCGCAAGCGGTACGAGGATCGCGAGCACCCAGCGCATCGCCTCGACGTCGCCGACGAACAGACCGACCACGGAAGCGGCGAAGATCACCATCGTGAGTTCGACCGAGTGGAACAGGCGGTGGAACGGCAGGAACCGCGCCACCGTCCGCGCCATCGCAAGCGCTCCCCCACGAGGTGCCGACTCCTCCGTCGAGTAGGTGAGCTTCGGCGCCCCGAAGCCGGCGCGGGCGACCCGCACCATGTCGTTCAGCGCCTTGTTGAGCACGACGAACAGCGCGAGCGCGAATCCGAGGGTGATCCAGACCAGGTCCTCGGGCGCATCCACCGGCCACGCGGCGGCACGGACACCGAGCGCGATCGCGATGAGTGACTCGGTGGAGTAGTGGCCGACGGAGTCCAGGAACGCACCTGCCGGACTCGACGTCCGCCGCCAACGCGCGACCTCGCCGTCGCAGCAGTCGACGAGCATCTGGGTCTGCCCGAGCACGAGTGCGAGGGCCGCACCGCCGAATCCGGGGATGAGCAGCGCGGCGGCCGTGGCCCAGCCGGTCAGGATCATCAGACCCGTCACGCCATTCGCGCTGATGCTCGTGCGCAGCAGCAACCAGGTGACGTACGGCGACAGGTCTCGCAGATAGAGGTCGGCGGTCCAGTGCTCGGCGTTCTTCCGCGCACGGACCTCCGGCGGTTGCGCCACGGCACGGAGTTCGGCGATCGTCCGCGGGGGCGTGAGCCTCGGCCCGGTTCCGGCCGTGCTGGGATCCGACATCTAGACCGCCTTCGGTGGATTGCGCAGCGCGGAGATGCCCTTCGCGAGCGAGCCGTAGCCGAGCACGAACCCGGTGCCCCAGCAGAAGTGGATGCACGGCAGGACGGCGAGCATCCAGAGGCTCGTGCGTATCCCGTCCCGCCCGGTGACGACGATGCTCGCGAGCAGCACGATGGCCGCATAGGCGATGGGGGCCGCGAACCCGAGGAGCAGCCACGGTGTCGCACCCGCCCCCAGCTGGACCAGGCCTCCGAGCCCGAGCAGCGTGCCGAGCACGATGCCGAGCACCAGGACCGGTGGCGCGAAGTAGCGGAGCGTGCCGCGGGTGGGGAAACTCCGGCTGAGTTCGCCGCGCCAGAGTCCGGTGGAGAAGAACTGTCGCGCCAGGGCGCGCATGCTCGCACGCGGGCGGTAGACGACGCGCAACGCGGGCGTGAACCAGACGAGGCCGCCGGCCTGCTTGATCCGGCGGTTGAGCTCCCAGTCCTGCCCGCGTTTGATGCGCTCGTCGAACATGCCCACCCGCATGAGCATCTCGCGGTCGAAGACGCCGAGGTAGACCGTGTCGGCCGGCCCCTCTCGACCGCCGACGTGGTGGGGTGTGCCACCGAGTCCGACACGCGAGCCGTACGCCCGCGCCACCGCCGTCTCGAAGCTCGTGCGCCCCTGGGCGTCCATGATGCCGCCCACGTTCTGCGCCCCCGTGCGGAGCATGGTCTCGACCGCGAGTCTCGCGTAGTCGTCGGGCAGCTCCGAGTGGGCGTCGACCCGGATGACGATCGGATGCGTCGACGCGGCGATCGCCAGGTTGAGCCCGGCCGGGGTCGACCCGACGCGGTTCTCCAGCACGTGGATGCGGGGGTCGGCCGCCTGGAGCTCTCGGACGAGCTCGGTCGTGCCGTCGATGCTCGGCCCGACGGCGATCGTGATCTCCGCGTCGCCGGCGTAGTCCTGCGCCAGGAGGCTGTCGACAGCTGCTCTGACGTGTCGGACGTCGTTCAACACCGGCATCACGTAGGAGACTCCGGGCGACGACGGTGCGTCGGCCTGGCCTGTGTCGTTCGACATGGGGGTTCACTCCGTGTTTCGTTCGATCGAGCCTAGCAGCCGGTCGTCGGGGTGGCCCGGACGCGGAGGACGCCCGCACGGAGGCCGTGCGGGCGTCCTCCGGGGCGTGATGCCCCGGGTGTCAGAGCGCGAGCTCGCCGAGCGTGACCTCGGCGGTCTGCGAGTCGTTGCCGCGGGTGAAGGTGAGCTTCGCCGTCGCCCCCGCCGCGAGCGCCCGCACCTGAGCGGTCAGGTCGTTCGCACCGGTGACCGGGACGCCGTTGAACTCGGTGACGATGTCCCCGGACTTCAGACCCGCGGCCTGCGCGGCGCCGTTGTCGGTGACCTTGTCGATGAGCGCGCCCGCGACCGTGCTCTTGGCGTCGCTCGAGGCGTCCTTCACGGTCGCGCCGAGCAGGCCGTGGGTCGCCTTACCCGTCTTGATGATCTCGTCCGAGACGCGCTTGGCGATGTTCGCCGGGATGGCGAAGCCGACACCGATGCTGCCGCTCTGCGACGACGAGTCGGTGCTTCCGGCGCTCGCGATCGCGACGTTGACCCCGATGAGCTTGCCGGTGCCGTCGACGAGCGCGCCACCCGAGTTGCCGGGGTTGATCGCCGCGTCGGTCTGGATGACCGCGATGGAGATCGAGGAGGTCGGCGCGGTCGGGGTGGTCTGCCCCGGCACGTCGAAGTTCCAGGGGCTCTGGTTGTCGCCGTTCGAGTCGCCGGACCCGCCGTCGTCGCTCGATCCGGAGTCCGGAACGGCGGAGGAGGCGACGGTGATGCTCCGGTTGAGGGCGCTGACGATGCCGTCGGTGACGGTTCCCGCCAGTCCGAGCGGCGCACCGATCGCGACGGCCGTCTCGCCGACGTTGAGCTTGTCGGAGTTCGCGAACTCCATCGGACTGAGACCCGAGGCGTCTTCGAGCTTGATGACCGCGAGGTCGTAGATCGGGTCCGTGCCGACGATCTTGGCGTTGTACAGCTTGCCGTTCGCATCGGTGACCCTGATGGTCGGGTCGGCGACCTGGCCGTCCAGTGTGACCACGTGCGTGTTCGTCAGGACGTAACCGTCCTTGCTGAGGATGATCCCCGAGCCGGTGCCGGCGCTCTGCCCGCCCTGGACCGAGAGGGTCACGACGCTCGGCCCGGCCGTCGCGGCGATGGCCGTGGTCAGGCTGACGTCGGCGTCGTCGTTGATGGTGAACGCCTTCGAGCCAGCCTCGTTGCTCGAGACACTCGACTTCGTCGCGTTCGTGACCCAGAGCGTCGCCCCGGCGCCGGACGCTCCTCCGATGAGGGCGCCGACGGCGAGCATCGCGACCATGCCCGCGAGCGGGCGGTTGGTCTTCTTCGTCCGCGCTGCCGGTGGCGTCGGGACGCCAGGGTGCTGCCCGGTCGGCTGCTGGGCGTACGGGGACGCACCGTAGGGACCGTGCTGCTGACCAGGCTGCGGCTGGGCCGTGGGCTGCTGACCGGTGGGCTGCTGGTAGGCCGCGTACGGGTTCGGCTGCTGCTGACGGGAGAAGGCTGCGGACGGGTGCTGCGGCGCCTGCTGGTACGGCGAGCCCTGCTGGGCCGCGCCGTACGGCTGCTGCGTCGGCTGACCGGCGGGCGGTGCGACCGGTGGCATCGCGGTCGGGGGCGGGAAGTACGCTCCTGAGGTCGACGGCCGTGCCTCGCCCGCGGGAGGCACGGTGCCGCCCGCCTGCTCAGCGGGTGCGGACTGCGGCGCGGTCTCACCGTTCGGGGTGGACTGGGGGTGTTCGGCGGGCTGCTGTCCGTCTGCGGTGTCGGTCATGGCGATTCTGCTCCTTCCAAGCGCAGTCAGCTTCCCGTGCTGAGCTGAGTGTTTCATTCGCGCCCGCTGTGCGCCGGCTAGGGCTTCGCCGTAAGGACCTGCGCACGGTGTCCTAGATTGGGAGCGGCCCGCGCCCGCGGCCACGGAAGGATATCGACATGGTGGTTGACGGACCCTGGCGGCGCACCGCCGAAGGCGCCGGCCTCGTCGACGAGGACGGACACGTCTCGTCGACGATCTTCGCGGAGATGAGCGCGCTCGCGCTGCAGACCGGAGCCGTCAACCTCGGCCAGGGGTTCCCCGACGAGGACGGACCCGAGGCCGTCCTGGCCGAGGCGGTCGCGGCCATCGAGCGCGGCGAGAACCAGTACCCGCCCGGCCCGGGCACCCTCGACCTCCGCACCGCGATCAGCGAGCACCAGCGACGGTTCTACGGTCTCCAGCCAGACCCGCAGGGAGAGGTGCTCGTCACCGCCGGAGCGACCGAGGCGCTCGCCGCGACCCTGCTCGCCCTCGTCGAGCACGGCGACGAAGTCGTGACCTTCGAGCCGTTCTACGACGCGTACGGCGGACTCATCGCCCTCGCCGGTGGGCGGCATCGGACGGTCAAGCTGCGCGCACCCGACTTCCAGGCGGACCCGGACGAGCTCCGCGCCGCCGTCACCGACCGGACCAGGGTCATTCTGGTCAACACACCGCACAACCCGACCGGCACCGTCCTCGGCCGCGCGACGCTCGACCTGGTCGCCGAGTTGGCGGAGCGCCACGATGCGATCATCGTGACCGACGAGGTCTACGAGCACCTGAGCTTCGACGTCCGGCACGTTCCGATCGCGACCTTGCCGGGTGCCGCCGAACGCACACTCACGATCTCATCCGGTGGCAAGACCTTCAGCACGACCGGGTGGAAGATCGGCTGGTTGACCGGACCCCGCGAACTCGTCTCGGCCGTCTCGACGGTCAAGCAGTACCTCAGTTACGTCAACGGCGCACCGTTCCAGCCGGCGATGGCGACCGGACTCCGACTGCCCGACGCCTCGTTCACGGCCATCGCCGACGACCTGCGCGGCAAGCGGGACCTCCTGAGCGCGGGCCTCTCAGCCGCCGGTTTCGACACCTTCCGGCCGGACGGCACCTACTTCATCGTGGCCGATGCGGCACCGTTGGGCTTCGACGATGCTGCGGCGTTCTGCCGGGCGCTGCCCGCGCTCGCCGGCGTCGTGGCGGTGCCGCTGTCGGCGTTCTGCCTCGACCGGCACGACCCGGACTACGCGTCACTGGTCCGGTTCGCGTTCTGCAAACGCGTCGAGGTCCTGGAGCGGGCCGTCGAGGGTCTCGCCCGACTCCGCGGCTGAGGCTCCGACGCACGAGACGACGGGCACCGGATCGTTCCGGTGCCCGTCGTCTCATCGATCCGCTACTTGGTGAGCGAGTCCACGTACTCCTGGTTGTCGCTGATCCACTGCTTGACGACCGGCGCGTAGTCCTTCGAGTCACCCTCGTTGAACATCGCGTTCTCGAGCGAGAACAGTCGCTCCGAGTCGAAGTCGAAGTCCTTCAGCCACCCGGCGAGCGTCGGGTACTCGTCCGCGAAGTCGGCCTTGCCGAAGCTGTGGATGCCTTCGGCGTCCCCGAGCGCGCCCTTCGGGTCCTCGAGGTCCTTGATCGGGAACGCGTCGTAGGCCCAGTGCGGACGCCACAGCGTGACGGCGATGTTCTCACCGGCGTCGGTCGCGGCCTTCAGCTCCGACAGCATCGCCGGGGTGCCCGAAGTCAGGAACTCCCAGTCGTCGAGGCCGTACTCGGGGATGACCTTGTCCTGGGTCGCCTCCGTGAGTCCGGCACCGGGGTCGATGCCGACGAGGCGGCTGTCGAAGAGGTCCGCGTTGGCCGCGAGGTCCTCGAGCGAGTCGACGGGGGCGTCCTCGTTGACGGCGATCGTGAGCTTGGCGTCGGTGTTCCAGGCGCCGAGGTCGACGACGTCGTCACCGAACTTCTCGATGTAGCTCGCGTGGGTCGTCGGCAGCCAGACGTCGAGCGTCAGGTCGTAGTCACCGGTGCTGAGGCCGGAGAACACCGGGGCGGGCTCCGCCTCCTCGAGGGTGACGTCGTAGCCCTGCTCCTCGAGCACGGCCTTCCACAGCTCGGAGGCCGCGATGCCCTCGTCCCAGCCGCTGAACACGGCGATGGTCACCGCCTGCTTGTCGCCGTTCTCGAGCGTCTCATCAGCGGCGCCGGCGGAGCAGCCGGAGATGGCGAGCGTCGCCGCCGCCCCCGCTGCGATGGTGGTTGCGATCTTGGTGCGGTACTGCATGTTCGATGATTCCTTTCGTCCCGCGTGACGCGGGGATCGGTGTCGTCGGATGGAAAGCTGTGTGCCGGTGGGTCACCGCACGGCGGTCGGCGACTCGGCGGGGGTGCGCTGCTCCTCGCCTGAGGCGGTGCTGTCGGTCGTCGTGGTGCTTGCGGCCGGTGCCGGGCGGATCCCGGCGGGCGAGGCCGGGGCAGCCTTCGTACGCTTGCCGCGCTGCTTGCGACCGCCGCCGAGGGAGGCGGTGAGACGGTCCAGGAAGATCGCCAGGATGACGACCGACAGGCCCGCTTCGGAACCGAGCTGGATGTCGATCCGGGAGAGGCTCTTGACGACGTCGCCTCCCAGGCCGCCGGCGCCGACCATGCCGGCGATGACGACCATCGAGAGCGAGAGCATGATGACCTGGTTGACTCCGGCCATGATGTTCGGCATCGCGAGCGGCAGCTGGATCTGACGCAGGATCCGCCAGGAGGAAGCACCGAACGCGTTGCCGGCCTCGACGACCTCGCGGTCGACGTTGCGGATCCCGAGTTCCGTGAGACGGACTGCCGGGGCCAGCGCGAAGACGATCGTCGCGACGATGCCCGGGACGACGCCGATGCGGAACAGGATGAGCGCGGGGATGAGGTACACGAACGCAGGAGTCGTCTGCATGAAGTCGAGCAACGGGCGGATGATCGACGACGCGACCTTCGAGCGAGCCGCCAGGATGCCGAGTGGGATCCCGATCACGATGGCGATGAGACCGGCCACGAGCACGAGCGAGAGCGAGTCCATCGCGTTGTCCCACTGCTCGACGCCGACGATGATCAGCAGCCCGACCGCGGAGCCGACGGCGAACACCGGGCCCCGCGCGACGAAGGCCAACAGCGCGGCGACGATGATGATCACCCAGAACGGCGGACCGCTGAGCGCGAGGTCGACGCCGTCGTACAGCCCCTGGAAGACGGTCCGGATGACGTCGAAGACGGGCTGGAAGACGTCGGTGATGAAGTCGACGAAGGCTTCGACCCACGCACCGATCTCGGGGCGGGTGATGGCGTCCAGGAACCCGGACGACTGGAGACGGATGCCGTTCATCGGACACTCCCTTCCGGCAGGCTCGCTGCCGGTTCGGCGGCGCTGGTCTCGATCGACGAGGTCACGTCGTCGGGGTGCTGCGGGTCCTCCGCGGTCGACCGGAGGGTCGCCGTGATGAGCTCGACAGGCACCGTCGCCGGCGGTCCGACAAGGCTGATCTCATCCGTGTTGGTCGGGACGTTGCCGACGGCGGCGAGCAGGGTCACCCGCGGGACGACGCCGAGCAGGCGCGTCCGCTCGTCCACGACGGCGACGGGCAGGGCACTCTCGACGGCGGACTCGAAGAGGTCGACGAGCGCCGCCTCCGGCGAGACCGTGGCGAGGTCGGCGGTGATGACACTCCCGAGCTGGTGGTCGCCCGCACGGACGAGACGCAGCACGTCCTTGTCGCGGACGACGCCGAGGAGCTGCCGGCCCGGACCGACCACGAAGGCGGTCGAGGTCTGCAGATCGCGCATGATGCGCAGGGCAGCCCTGGGTCCGGCGGACGCGGAGACGACGGAGCGCGCGGGTTCCATCACGCCACCGGCGGTCAGGACGCGGGCGCGGTCGACGTCCTGGACGAACTGGGCGACGTAGTCGTTCGCCGGGTCGGTCAGGATGTCGTTCGGGGTGCCGACCTGGACGATCCGGCCGTCACGCATGACGGCGATCCGGTCGCCGAGGAACATCGCCTCGTTGAGGTCGTGGGTGATGAACACGATGGTCTTGCCGAGCTCGGCCTGCAGCTCGACGAGCTGCTCCTGCATCTCGCGGCGGATGAGGGGATCGAGCGCGGAGAACGCCTCGTCCATGAGGAGGATGTCGGTGTCCGAGGCGAGTGCGCGGGCGAGGCCGACGCGCTGCTGCATCCCGCCGGAGAGCTGGCCCGGGAGCTTGTCCTCCCAGCCTGCGAGCCCGACGCGCTCGACGACGGCCTGGGCCCGCTCGCGTCGTTCAGCGGCCGGCACACCCTTCACCTCGAGTCCATAGGCGGCGTTCTCGAGCACCGTGCGGTGCGGCAGGAGGGCGAAGTGCTGGAAGACCATCGAGATGTCGTCCTGTCGGACCGCACGTAGCTGCTTCGAGGACACCCCCGAGATCGGCTTCCCGGCGATGGTCACGGTGCCCGCCGTCGGCTCGAGCAGGCCGTTGAGCATCCGGATCAGCGTCGACTTGCCCGAGCCGGAGAGGCCCATCACGACGAAGATCTCGCCCTGCTTCACCTCGAACGAGGCGTCGATGACGGCTGCGGTGGTCCCGCCGGAGGCGAGTTCGTCACGCGCGGCACCGGCCTGCAGGCGTTTCACGGCTTCCTTCGGCTTCCTGCCGAAGACCTTGTACAGTCCCGTCGCGGAGACGGCAATCGTTTCGGTCATGTGTTCTCCTGGAAGCGCACGCGGAACCGCGGTGCGCTCTTCCTGTCGATCGTCAGGCCGGGTCGAACGGCTCTCGATCCGCCCCATCGGCGCACTGATGGACAGCGCGCGGGCTCGGATCACGTGGGGCGACAACGGCTACCGCGTGGCGTTCGACCGTACGTCCAGCACGCCGTCGCGGGGCGACAGGGGGCGAGACGCGGTTACGTGGGTCAGCCCTTGCGGGCCGTCGACAACGCTAACGAAACTCACAGCTGCTGGCTAATCGAGGATCCCCCAAAAGGCGGACATCGCACACGGACTCCATGGCAAAACCGAACATGGTCAGGGTTTTCCGTTCGAGTCCTTCGTTATGCGTTCGTGATCTTCACCCGGCCGGTACAGCCGCGGATCACCGTCACTCCCCCACCGCGACGCCGATGAACGAGTGATCGAACACCAGACTCGTGCGCGTTGAGGCGACCGTCGGATCCGCCGACAGGTGCTCGACGACGAAGTCGCGGATGTGGGCGCTGTCCCGCGCCGCGAGATGGATGACGAAGTCCTCGGAGCCGCCGAGGAAGAACACCTGCACGACTTCCGGGAGCTGTCGGATGCCGGCGCTGAACTCGGCGATACGGGCTCGAGCTCCTGCCCTGATGTTGACGCTGATGAGCGCCTCGAGACCGAGCCCGACCGCGACCGGATCGATACGCGCCGAGAACCCCGTGATCACGCCGCGATCGACGAGCGACCGCACCCGGGCGACGCACGTCGAGGGCGCGATGCCGACGAGCTCCGCCATGCGGGCGTTCGTCATGCGCGCGTTCTCCTGGAGGAGCCGCAGGAGTGCGTGATCGACGTCGTCGAGGTCCGCACTGCTGTGCAGATTGTTCGTCATGCTGCGCCTGCTCTCGATCTTTTCCGAATCATCAGCGATTTTTAGAGGAGATTCCATGAAAGCTGCGGTGTTCATGAGCCTGAAACGCAGCAACCTCAGAATAGTCGCACACCGTCCACCGACGAGCGGGAGAGCCGAGCCTTGGCCCAGCCTGCGAGAGGAACCAGCCATGCGAATCGGCATCCCCACGGAGATCAAGAACAACGAGAACCGGGTGGCGGCGACGCCCGGCGGCGTCCACGAACTCGTCCGACACGGCCATGAGGTCGTCGTCCAGGCGGGCGCCGGCCTCGGGTCCGGCAATCCCGACGAAGCGTATCGCGCCGCCGGTGCGACCATCGCCGCCGATGCGGCCTCCGTATGGGCGACGGGCGACCTCCTGCTCAAGGTGAAGGAGCCCGTCGCCGCCGAGTACGGCTTCCTGCGGGCCGACCAGACGCTCTTCACCTACCTGCACCTCGCAGCGGACCGCCCCCTCACCGACGCCCTGCTCGCCTCTGGGACCACCGCGATCGCCTATGAGACCGTCCAACTCCCCAATCGCTCCCTGCCGCTCCTGCAGCCGATGAGCGAGGTCGCGGGACGACTGTCGACGCAGGTCGGCGCGTACCACCTCATGCGAGCCACCGGCGGACGCGGAATCCTCCTGGGCGGCGTGCCCGGAACCCCCAAGGCGAAGGTCGTCGTCATCGGCGGCGGGGTCGCGGGCGAGCACGCCGCGGCCAACGCGCTCGGCATGCAGGCGGACGTCACGATCATCGACATCTCCATCCCTCGCCTGCGCGAGCTGGAGAACCGTTTCAGCGGGCAGATCCAGACCAGACCGTCATCGGCGTACGAGATCGCGGAGCAGCTCCGCGACGCCGACCTCGTCATCGGCTCGGTCCTCATCCCCGGGGCTCAGGCCCCGAAGCTCGTCACCGACGCCATGGTGGCGGACATGAAACCCGGCTCGGTGCTCGTCGACATCGCGATCGACCAGGGCGGCTGCTTCGAGGGCTCCCGGCCGACGACGCACGACGACCCGACGTTCCGGGTCCACGACAGCCTGTACTACTGCGTGGCCAACATGCCCGGCGCCGTCCCGGAGACCTCGACACGCGCGCTGACCAACGCCACCCTCCGGTACGCACTCGCCATCGCCGACCAGGGCACGGGAGAAGCGGTGGCCGCCGACGCAGCGCTCCGCGCGGGCGTCAACGTCCACGCGGGTGCGGCCACCAACGCCGGCGTGGCAGCAGCGTTCGGCCTCCCCGTCGCGACGATGGACTGACCCACCGCTCGCCGGCTGCGGGCGACCATCCCCGCAAACGACGAAATCCCGGTCTCGAGGAGACCGGGATTTCATCTTTTCTGTTGCAGGGGCAGGATTTGAACCTACGACCTCTGGGTTATGAGCCCAGCGAGCTACCGAACTGCTCCACCCTGCGGCACAAGAGATAAACCTAGCATGCATTCTGGGGCCGTGCAAATCGCGTACCGCCAAGGACCCCGTCGCCGGCAGAATCCCTCCCCCTGGAACGCCGAACGGCGTCGCCCGTCAGGGCGACGCCGTTCGGATCGTGGGCTCGGAATCAGCCGTTCAGCAGCGCGAGAGCCTGCGCGAGAGCGTCCGACACCTTCTTGTCCGCCACCCCGTAAGCAGCCCAGTCGCCGCTCGCCATCGCGGCGTCCTTCTCGACCATCGCGGCCTTCGCCTGGTCGAGGAGCGTCTTGATTTGAGCGTCGACCGTCGGGTCACCCGTGCTCGGGGTCGTTCCACCGTCGGTGCCGCCTCCGGTGTCCGTGCCGTCCGTCGGGGGTGTGGTGCTGTCTCCCGGCACGTTCGTGTCACCGGCGTCGGCACCCGAGTCTCCACCGAACAGGACGTCGAGCGCTTCGTCGAGGGTGTCCTCGAACGCGATCTTGTCGCCGAAGGCCACGAGCACCTTCTGCAACAGCGGGAAGCTCGTGTCGCCCGTGGACTTCACGTACACCGGTTGGACGTACAGCAGCCCACCTCCGACGGGCACCGTCAGCAGGTTGCCGTTCAGCACCTCGGTCTGACCCTGCTTCAGGATGTTGATCTGGCTCGACACGCTCGGGTCGGAGTCGAAGGTGTTCTGCACCTGACCGGGGCCCGGCACGGTGTCGTCCTTCGGGAGGGTCAGCAGTCGGATCTTGCCGTAGTCGGAACTCCGCTTACCGTCCTCGGCGCCGGCGTTCGCGTCGACCGCGAGGTAGCCGGTGAGCACGTTCCGCGACTGTTCACCGCCCTGACGAGGGATGAACGTCGAGTACAGCGAGAAGGAGGGAGACTCCTGGCCAGGCAACTGCATCGTCAGGTAGTAGGGCGGCTGATAGGTCTTGTTCGTGTCGGTCGACTGCGGATCGTTGGGGGTGACCCAGGCGTCCTCACTCGAGTAGAACGAACCGGCGTTGGTGACGTGGTACTGACCGAGCACCGAGCGCTGGACCTTGAAGAGATCGGCCGGGTACCGCACGTGGCTCATCAGGTCGCCGGACATGTCCGACATCGGCTTGACCGTCGACGGGAACACCTTCTGCCAGGTCTTGAGGATCGGGTCCTGGTCGTCCCAGCTGTAGAGCGTGACCTTGCCGTCGTACGCGTTGACGGTCGCCTTCACCGAGTTCCGGATGTAGTTGACGTCGTCGAGCGCGTAGTTCTGCGCCGGCGTGACCGAGTCGGAGATGGTGTCCGACAGGCTCACGGTCTTCGAGTACGGGTAGCTGGCGCTCGTCGTGTATCCGTCGACGATCCAGACGATCTGACCGTCCACCACCGACGGGTAGGGGTCGGAGTCGAGCGTCAGGTAGGGGGCGACCTTCTGGACCCGGGTGAGCGGGTCGCGGTCGTAGAGGATCTGCGACTTGCTGTTCACGGAGTCCGACAGGAAGATCTGCTCGGACTGGAACTTCAGGGCGTAGACGAGCTTCTTGAAGACGTTGTCGAGCTTGGGCCCGCCGTCGCCATCGAAGGTGGTGTAGGTCTGCGACTCGCCCTGGGTGCCCGACGGATAGTCGAGTTCCACCGGGTCGGAGCCCTTGGGGGCACCGACGATGGAGTAGTCGGGCGACTGCTCGCCGAAGTACACGCGCGGCTCGAAATCGCCGAGCGAGCCGGTGGTGGGGATGCCGGACTCGAGGAAGACCGGCTCGCCGGAGGCCGAGCGCTGGTTGCCGTAGGCGGCGACCAGCCCGTACCCGTGGGTGTACACCACCGTGTTGTTGATCCACGACTGCGAGTTGTCGAGACCGGCGACGTTGAGTTCGCGGACCGCGACGACGGCGTCCTGCGTCTTGCCGTCGATGTTGTAGCGGTCGACGTCGAGCTGCTTGTCGAAGGAGTAGAACTGCTTGAACTGCTCCAGCTGGGCCACGGATGCGCTCACGAGCGACGGGTCGATGATCCGGATGTTCGCCGTGGTCTCGGCGTCTTGACGGAGCGCACCGGGAGTCGCGTCGGTGGTCGCCGCGTACTCCTCCTCCTCCACGCCGGCGATCCCGTAGGCGTCGCGCGTCATGTCGATGTTCCGCTTGATGTACGGCGTCTCGAGACTCTTCGCGTTCGGCTCCACCTGGAAGCGCTGGACGATCCACGGGTAGAGACTGCCGACGATGAGCGACGCGACGATCAGCAGCGCTGTGCCGACGAGCGGCAGACGCCAGCGGCCGGTGAACGCGGTGACGACGAACAGGACGGCGACCATGAGCGCGATCCCGGCGAGGATCACCCGACCGGGGATGGTCGCGGCGACATCGGTGTACGAGGCTCCGGTGATGAGCGTGCCGGTGTCGTTCAGGGTCGTGTACTGATCGAGCCAGAGGCTGACGGCCTGCAGGATGAGGTAGAGCGCGGCGAGCACCGAGATCTGTACGCGGGCTGCCATCGAGATCCAGACCTCGCGGCTGACCACCCGGATGCCTCCGTAGAGGTAGGTGACGACGGCGGTGGCGATCAGGGCGATCAGGACGACCGCCGAGGAGAAGGCGACCACGGCCTGGAAGAACGGCAGGTCGAAGAGGTAGAACGAGACGTCGAGGTTGAACTGCGGGTCCTTGGTGCCTGCGGGCGTACCGTTCATCCAGAGCAGGACCAGCTGCCAGCGCGAAGCGGCGGCGACACCGCCGAAGAGGCCGAACAGCGCGGGGATACCGTAGGTCGCGAGTCGGCGCAGCGGCTCGACGACCTGCTGGTAGCGGTCGACCTGGGAGCTGAGCTTCGCGTACACCGGGCGTGTCCGGTAGGCGATCTCGATCGCGAGCCACACGGGCAGGGCCATACCCACGAACCCGACGAGGAACATGGCGATCGCCGCGATCCACTGCGTGGTCAGGACCTCGGTGAAGCCGAGCTGTTGGAACCACAGCAGGTCGGCGTAGAACCCCGAGAACACGAAGAACCCGATCAGGAGCGCGGCGATGATCGCCACCGTGATCGCGATCGGGGCGCGTCGGCGCTGAGTGGACAGGGGCTTCTCTGCTGCTGCGGATGTCACGTGTGGCCTCTTCAGATAGGGGTCGTCCCACCCATCCTAAAGCGGCCGGGCTGAGAGAGCGCCCGAAGCGTTCAACCGGCCGAGCAGGTGGGCAGCTTGCTCGTGTCGGCTCCGTCCGCGATGGCCTTGAGCGCTGCGAGCGAATCGTCGAGGGTCTTCACGGCGAAGACCGTCAACCCGTCGGGGACGTGTCCGGCGACCTCGTCGCAGTTGCTCTCCGGCGCCAGGAACCACTCGGCCCCGGCGTCCTTCGCGCCGAACAGCTTCTGCCGGATACCGCCGATCGCGCCGACGTTCCCGTCGGCGTCGATCGTCCCGGTACCGGCGACGTC
Organism: uncultured Plantibacter sp.; assembly: GCF_963518075.1. Classification (NCBI taxonomy): domain Bacteria; kingdom Bacillati; phylum Actinomycetota; class Actinomycetes; order Micrococcales; family Microbacteriaceae; genus Plantibacter; species uncultured Plantibacter sp. The sequence continues at coordinate 37,620 of NZ_CAUQHZ010000007.1, read as the reverse complement.
CTTCCCGCCGTTGAGCTCACCCGGCGTGAGCAGGTCGATCATGCCGAGCGCGAACATCATCCCGGCGCTCGGGCCGCCGACGTTGTCGAGCTGGATGGTGATGTCGACGGGGAGGTCGTAGGTGGTCTTGGTACCGATGCCGATCACGGTCGAGGTCGTCCCGTCGGACGCGGTCGCGGTCGTCGGCGTGATCTCGACGGTGCTCGCCGCTCCCCCGCGCACGATGTCGATCGTGACCGGCTTGTCCGTGCCGTTGGCGTTGATCGCGTCCCGCAGGGCCGCCAGGCCGGTCACCGGCGTACCGTCGACCGCGACGATCTCGTCGTCGAGCTGCAGCACACCCTGCGCGGGGGCGCCCTCCGCGATCTGTGCCACCACGATGTGCTCGGGGACCTCGTATCCGAGCTCGCGCAACGCCGCCGCGACCGAGTCCTGCTGCGAATCGACCATGAGGGTCGCGTTCTGCTCGTCGCGCTGCTCGGTCGTGACGCCGGGCGGGAAGTAGAGGTCCATCGGCACGACGGCGCGGCTCGGGTCGAACCAGGCCGAGACGATGTCGAGCCAGCCCGGGCTCCGTTGCGGATTCCCGACCAGCTGGACCGTCAGCATGTCGAGCGTGCCGCCGGTGTCGTAGGTCTGCTCGTCGTGGACCTCGATGAGCGGGACGTCGCCGTCGTCGCCCTCGGTCGTACTCAGCACGTTGAACACCGGACCCGGCTGTTCGATGACGTACGGCGCGGGTACCGCCGACAGCACTCCGAGGAGGACGAGCGAGAGGCTGAGCACGATCCACCCGAACCGGGCGCGACGATTGCGACCCTGACCGGTCGGCGCCGAAGCGGTGGGAGCCTCATCGGCGAAGAGCGACATGCAAGCCTTCCGGAGTGTTCGCGGTGGGCGGAAACCCGACCAACCATACCCCGGCGATTCTTCAGCGAGGTGCGACTAGCGTAGAAGGCCCAGCACCGAGCTATCTGAGAGGCGGCTGACGTGCCAGAGGATTCCGACAAGAGTCCGGAGGACGAGTTCCGCGACATGCTCCGCGAGCTCCTCTCCGGCAACGGTTCGTTCGACGCGAGCCAGCTCGCCGGCGCCGCCGGCCTCCCCAGCGATCCGGCCAGTCTCGCTGCGCTCATGTCGCAGCTCCAGGGCGCACTCCGCTCCGGTGGGGACGGTATCAACTGGGACACCTCGCTCCAGCAGGCGAAGACCATCGCCGGGGACGGCTCCCAGGACACGACGCCCGAGCAGCGTGCGGCGTTCGAGCAAGCGTTCCACATCGCCTCCCTGTGGCTCGCCGACGTCACCGACGTGGCCGAGCTGTCGAGCGAACCGGCCCTGTACACGAGGACCCGCTGGGCCACGAAGACCATGCCGTTCTGGACGCAGCTCGCCGAGCCGGTGGCCACGAACATCGCGAACGCCCTGACCGGCGTGCTCACGGAACGCGCGCCCGAGGAGCTGTCGAGCATGATCGCGAACGCCGGACAGCTCGTCCGCGGCATCGGCGGCACGCTCTTCGCGATGCAGCTCGGACAGGTCGTCGGTCAGCTCTCCAAGGAGGTCGTCTCCGGCGGCGACATCGGCATCCCACTGCTCGACGACAACGAGGCAGCCCTGGTGCCCCAGAACGTCGCCGACTTCGGCGAGGGTCTCGACATCCCGGCGGATCAGGTCCAGATCTACCTCGCGGTCCGTGAACTTGCGCACGCACGACTCTTCCGTCACGCCCGCTGGCTCCGCCTGCACCTCATCTCCTCGATCACCGACTTCGCGCGCGGCATCCGGATCGACACCGAGCGACTCGAGGAACTCGCCGAGAGCTTCGACCCGTCGAACCCTGAGGAACTCCGCGAGGCCATGACGAGCGGAGCGCTCATCCCCGCCCGCACGGAGGCACAGGACGCGAGCCTGGCTCGACTCGAGACGACGCTCGCCCTCATCGAGGGCTGGGTCGACGTCGTCACCGCGGCAGCCACCGAGCGTCTCCCCCGCTCCGCGGCCATCGCGGAGACCGTCCGCCGACGCCGCGCCGCCGGTGGGCCGGCCGAACAGGCCCTGGGTGCACTCGTGGGACTCGAACTGCGCCCCCGCCGGCTGCGTGAGGCTGCGCAGATGTGGCAGCAGGTCACCGATGCCGTGGGCACCGCGCAGCGCGACGCCCTGTGGTCGCACCCCGACCTCGTGCCCACCGCAGCCGACATCGACGCCCCGGAGGCCCTCATCGCGCGCCTCGAAGCCGAGGCCAGGGGTGAGCGTCCGGAGCAGGACGAGATGGATCTCGCGCTCGAAGACCTCCTCCGTGGCGAGGAACGCGGCGACCAGCACGACGACGAGCCCGGTTCGGAGCCCTCCGGCCCGAACGGTGCCGGCGGCCCCCCGGTCTGACCCACGGCGACGCTCCACAGCTCGTCCTACCGGGCGAGCTGTGGACAGTGCCGACGCGACCGGTCGTCGACCCGCCATCATCGATGGATGACGACGCGCCTCGATCCCAGGAGACCACTGCTCTGGCGGACCCCGCACAGCCTGCAGGTGGGCGTCGATGAAGCGGTCGTGCTCGACAGCGTCCGGACCGAGACCGAGCAGGTCGTCGCGGCACTGCGTGCCGGCTTCCCTGACCTGGTCGAACGACGACTGCCGGACGCGTTCGACATCCCGGCCCAGGAATTCGATCGCGTCCTTTCGACACTCGACCCGGTGATCGAGCACCACGGCCCCACCTCCGGAACCGCCGAGACGCGCCGGATCGTCGTGGACGGCGCGAGCCCGGCGGCCGAGCTCGTCCGACGCCTCCTCTCCGAGCAGGAGGCGGTCGGACTCCTACCGCCGGAGTCCGTGTCGACGCAACCCGGGCCGCAGCCCGACCACGTCGACGTCGCCGTCCTCTTCGCCGACTTCGTCATCCCGCCGAGTCGGTACACGCGCTGGCTGCGCGACGACGTCCCGCACCTGCCGGTCGTCTTCAGTGATCGTGTCGTCAGGATCGGGCCGTTCGTGACACCCGGTTCAGGGCCGTGCCTGCACTGCGTGGAACTGCACCGCACCGACGACGATCCGACCTGGCCGGCCGTCGCATCCCAGCTCCTCGGCCGCCGTTCGCCGCTCGACACCCAGCTCCTCGGCGCGGAGGTCGCGACCCGCGTGACCCGCCTGGTGATCCGCCATCTCGACGCGTCCCAGCCCATCCTCGCGAGCACCCAGCTGGTGGTCGACGCCGCTACCGGTGGGGTCAGGCGCCGCGTCGTCCGGGAGCACTCGAGGTGCGCATGCCGAGCTCTGCCAGGAACCGCGACGGCTCGCGTCGACCACCGCGTTGCTGCATCTCGGACCAGGACAGGTTGAGCAGCCGCTTGGCGCGCGTGATGCCGACGTAGAGGAGCCTCCGTTCCTCGTCCGCCTGCTCGAACTGCTTCGCGTAGGAGATCGGCAGGTATCCCTCGGAGAGCCCGATGAGGTGCACCGCCTCCCACTCGAGGCCCTTCGCCGAGTGCAACGTCGCCAGCGTGACCGCCTCGACCGTCGGTTCGTGCTGAGCGGCCTGCCGCAGTTGCAGCTCATCCGTGAAGGCGCGGAACGAGGTGCCTTCCGGCGCCTGGTCGACGAGCCCCATGATCGCGTTGAGCGACTCCCAGCGGTCGCGCACCGCACCGCCGCCGTCGGGCGGGTCCTGGCTCCAGCCGAGCGACCGGAGCACGTCGCTCACGGACTTGAACAGGGGCTCGCCGCTGATCGAGACGGAGGCCGCGCGGAGCTGGAGCAGGGCCTGCCGCACCTCGGGCAGCTCGAAGAAGCGCTTGGAGCCGTGCATGACGTAGGGGATGCCGGCTTCGCCGAGGGCCGTCTCCAACGCCGCCGCCTGGACGTTGATCCGGTAGAGCACGGCGATCTCCGAGGCCGGGACGCCCGCCTGCAGCTGCACGAGGATCTCCGAGGCCACGCCTCTCGCCTCGGACAGCTCGTTCGGATACTGCCGCAGGCCGACCGCCGGCGTCTCGGGCCGTGCGGTCTGGGTGCCCTCGTCGTCGCGTGCGGTGGCCGCTGAGAGGTGCAGTGCCCCCGGACGACCCCGCATGAGCGTGTTCGCCGCGGCCACGACGGGCGGGGCGGAGCGGTAGTTGCGCTCGAGCCGGACGACCGTGGCGTCGTGATACCTGGTCGGGAAGTCGAGCAGGTAGTCGGACCGGGCACCGGCGAAGGAGTAGATGGTCTGGCTCGCGTCGCCGACGACGCACACGTCCCGTCGACCGCCCAACCAGAGTTCGAGGAGTCGGTGCTGCAGCGGCGAGACGTCCTGGTACTCGTCCACGACGAAGAACCGGTACTGCTCGTGCACCTGCATGGCGACGGCGGGCTCGGTCTCGATCATGCCGGCGCAGGCGAGCAGGACGTCCTCGAAGTCGATGCGTCGGCGCTCGTCCTTCAACTGCTCGTAGGTCTCCTGGAGCGAGACGACCTGCTCGAGGGACAGCTTGGCCGGCAGCGGGCGGTTCGACGCCGCGTACTGCTCGAGGGTCAGGCCGGACACCTTACGCCATTCGATCTCGCCCGCCACGTCGCGCAGGGTCGCCGTGTCGACCCGCAACCGGAGTCGCTCCGCCGCGTGCCCGAGGACCCTGCCCTTGCTCTCGACGAGCGCGGGAACCGGTCCGCCGACGACCTGGGGCCAGAAGAAGTTCAGCTGCGAGAGTGCGGAGGCGTGGAAGGTCCGGGCCGAGACCCCCTCGGCGCCGAGGGCCCGGAGCCGGCCACGCAGTTCCGCAGCCGCGCGACTGGTGAAGGTGAGCGCCATGACGCGCGACGCCGTGTACGTCCCGGTCGCGACGCCGTAGGCGATGCGATGGGTGATCGCCCGGGTCTTGCCGGTGCCTGCGCCGGCGAGCATGCACACGGGGCCCCGGAGCGCCTCTGCCGCGACGGCCTGGTCGGGGTCGAGTCCGGCCAGCAGTTCGGCCGGGCTGCTCATCGTCGACCCTCGGTGGTACCGCGCCTCATCGAGACCAGGATCCGCGGAGCCATTCGTCGATCACGGCTCGTGCGATCGACGACGGTCCGGGGAGGATGACGTCGGTGGACGGGTCCTCGAGTTCCTCCCGCGTGAACCACCGCAGGTCGAGGATCTCCTGACCGTCCGGGACGAGTGCCTCCGGATCCTGATCCGCCGCGAGCGGGGCGACGAAACCGAGCATGAGCGAACGCGGGAACGGCCACGGCTGCGAACCGAGGTAGACGGGCGTGCCGAGACGCATTCCCGACTCCTCGAAGATCTCGCGGGCGACGGCCTGCTCGAGGGACTCGCCGGCATCGACGTACCCGGCCAGCAGCGAATACCGGTTGTGCTCCCACATCGCGTTCGACCCGAGCAGGATCCGTCCCTGAGGATCGACGACGGCGACGATGACCGCGGGGTCCATGCGCGGGAAGAGCTCGTTGCCGTCGACCGGGCAGTGCCGCGCCCAGCCGGCGTTGCGGACCGTGGTCGGCGAGCCGCAGTGCGCACAGAACGGCTCGGCACGATGCCAGCCGGCGATGGCGAGCGACGTCGCCAGGATCCCGACATCGCGGTCCGACAGGCGATGTCCGCTCCGACGGAGGTCGAACCAGCGGTCCTCATCCTCGGTGATCGCGTCGGCGTCGGCGTCGGCGAGGACCCAGAGCAGGATGTCCGTGCCCGGTGGCGTCCCAGGGCTGTCCTCGACGGTGCTTCCGAGGTAGACCATGAGCTCCGGCTCGGGAAGATCGGAGGGAACCAGGAGGTCGAGCGCGTCGCCGGTCACGAGTGCGCGCCGACCGCGGAGGACGACGGCTCGGGCGTTCGGGTCGACCCGCAGCTCGTCGAGCACGTCCGGTCGGGAACGAAGCTCGCCGTGACGGTCGAGTCCGCCCCTCGCGAGCGGTAGACCGGCGAGTGCGCGAACCTGAATCGTCATGGACAACCTCTCTGAGGGCGTGGCGAGCGCGGCTCACCGGGACGGCCCCGTACCCTGGATGTCATGGCCAGATCCCATCTCACTCTAGCCGCGTTGGCCACCTCGGCCGTCGCCGACCTCCAGGTCCGCGGGTCCGGCGCGCACACCGCCGGCGGCGAGGGGAACTACGACGCGGCCCGTCTCGTGACGGGCGATGGGCGCGAGCTCATCGTGCGCATCCCGACCTCGCAGCAGGCCGAGACGGAGCAGTCCGCGGACCTCATCGCCCTGCGCGCACTCACGCCCGGTATCCGCAGCAGGTTGCCCTTCGACGCCCCGACCGTCGTGGGCCAACTGCCCGTCGACGGCACTCGCGCCGTCGTGCTCGACTTCGTGGCCGGCAGTCACCTCGACCCGACCGCGCTCGGCCGCGACGAGGTCCTCTCGGACTCGCTCGGTGCCGCGGTCGCCGCGATCCACTCCCTCCCGACGGCGTTCATCGCGGAAGCGGGCCTCCCGTTGCTGTCCACCGAGCTCATCCGGGCGGACGCGCACCGCATCGTGTCCCGCGCCGCCGAGACGCGGCTCCTCCCGACCGCCGTCCGGGAGCGCTGGCAGGCGGCCGTCGAGGACCACTCGCTCTGGCAGTTCCAGCCCACCGTCATCCACGGATCCCTCGCCGCGGACCGCGTGCTCGTCATCCGTCAGGACGGCCATGGCCTCGTCAACGGCGTCATCGAGTGGGGCTCACTGCGGGTCGGCGACCCGGCCCTCGACCTCCACTGGATCGCGACGCTCGGCGCGACCGGCGAGCAGGCCCTGTCCGCCTACGCCGCCTCGTGCTCTCGCGGACCCGACCGGTTCGTCACCCTCCGCGCCCGGCTCTACGCGGAACTCGAGATCGCGCGCTGGCTCCTGCACGGTCGCGACAGCCACGACGAGACCATCGTCGAGGACGCCGTCGCGATGCTCGACGGGCTCGTCGACCGCGTGCTCGGCGACGTGACGGACCCCCTCGGCACCACGACCGGACCCGTCCTCGACGTCGACGAGGTCGAGGACATGCTCGACCGCACACCGATCGGCTCGTCCTCCCCCGGCATCGCCATGCAGACCGACACCTACGACCGCTCAGAGCTCGAGCGCGCCCTCGGCCGCGATCCCGGCGGCTCGGACGTCGACGACACGGACGACGCTGAGACCGACGACGATCGCGACCACGCCGGAACCGATGCGGACCCGAACGCCACGGATCAGATCGACACCTCGTCGTTCGAGCTCTGGGACTCGGCCGCCTCCCCGAAGGACCGCTCCCACTCCGACAGGAGCTCCTCCTCCGAGTAGAGGCGTTCCGGCCGGAGCTGCACGTCGTGGCTCACGTAGTAGAGCACGGCGTCGACGCGCTCGGGGTCGACCTCCCGGTGGTGCGCGTACGCCAGACGGTAGAGCGCGAGCTGGAACGAGGCGTTCCGTACGTCCTCAGGCGTCGTGGGTACCGCGCCGGTCTTCCAGTCGACGATCTCGAACCGGTCCCCGCGTTCGAACACCGCGTCGAGCTTGCAGACCACCACTCGTCCGGTGTCACCGAGCGGCACGTGGATCTCGGTCTCGACCTCGACCGGCCGGACGTCAGCCCATTCCGAGGCGAGGAACCGTTCGGTGAGTTCCTCGAACCCGATCCCCTCCGACGCGTCCGGCCCCGGGCGTTCGACGTCGAGCTCCTCGGGGAGCGCGTCGACCAGCTCCTGCAATCCGAAGCGTCCGTAGTGCGCCTCGACCCACGAATGGAACCGGGTTCCGAGGCGGGTCTGCCGGTATGGCCGTTGCGGGACGGGGCGACGCAGTCGTTCGAGTGCGGCGTCCGGTTCCGTGACGAACTCCTTGAACTTGGACGCGGGGATGCGCACCGGGAGTTCACCGCGCGCGGTCGTCGTCGCGGCACGGCGTCGTTCTTCGAGGAGCAGCGTCAGCTCGTTCTCGAGGGGGCCGAGGGTCGCCAGCAGCTCGGACTCAGGTCGCCCGCGCCGCTGCTCGACCTCGGCCGCCGCCCGTTCGACGACGCTCCGACGCGCTCCGAGCGGATCGAGTGGCCAGTCGAGGACCGCGGCACCGGAGTCGACCGGGTTCTCCTCGAAGGCGGATGCGGCGGGGAGCGGTGCGATGACCCCCGCCGACGCCAGCTCCAGAAGATAGGTGCTCGCGGCACGGGGCCGCTTCCGATCGCCCGACCAGAACGAGCCGGTGAGCAGGAGGTCGTGCTTGGCGCGGGTCACCGCCACATACGCGAGCCGGCGTTCCTCGTCGAGCGCGCGTTCGCCGAGCGCCTCCGAGAAGGCGAGCTGAGCGTCGACGACCTCCTTCCGCGTCTCGGCCGTCCGCCAGGCGAATTCCGGCAGCTCCGCCGCGTCGCCTCGGAAGTCGTACGGCAGCGTCCCGAGACGCACCCAGCCTTTGCCGTCCTTCGGTTTGGCGGGCAGTTCGTCGACCACGAGCCGCGGGATCGCGACATGGTCCCATTCGAGGCCCTTCGAACCGTGGATGGTGAGCAGCTGGACGGCACCCTGGTCGGGTGCGTCGCTCGCCGGTCCGAGGTCGTCTCGGGCGAGCGAGCGGTCGATCCAGGCCAGCAGGCTGCCGAGCGTCACCTGCTCCTCCGCCTGGATGAACGAGATGACCTCGTCGTGGAACGCCTGCAGTCTGGCCGGAGCGCGCGCCGCGGATCCGGTCGACTCGTTCGCGACGACCTCGATGTCGAGTCGCAACTCGCGCTCGACCGCTCTGACGAGATCGGGGAGGCCGCTGCCCGCACGACGCCGCAGGGAGGCGAACACCAGACCGGCCTCCCGGAGACGCGAACGCGCCTCGTCGGTGAACCCGGCGGCGAGGCCGGCCGGCACGCGGTCGGCGGCGATGAAGTCGAGCGCGTCGATGATCGACCGCCCGTCGTCGTCGGCGACCGACTCGCGGAGCCGGGCGGCCAGTTCGGCGTCGTACCGCTTCGTCTTCCAGTCGATGGCCTGCAGGTACCGGGCCACCTCCACGAGGTGACCGAGGTCGTGGACGCCGATCCGCCAGCGTGGTCCGCTCAACAGCCTGATGAGCGAGGACCCGGCACCGGGATCGTGGATGACGCGCAGTGCCGCCGTCACGTCGACGATCTCCGGCGAGGAGAGCAGACCGCCGAGGCCGAGGATGTGGTGCGGGACGCCGAGGGCGGCGAGGCCGTCGGCGAACTCCTGCATCGGTCGACGCGCCCGGAACAGGATCGCTGCCGAACCGGCCGGATCTCCCCCGCGTTCGGCGAGCAACCGGTCGGCGCACCACTCGGCGACCATCCGGATCTCCTCGGCACCGGTCTCGGGGAACTCGACGGCGAGGGAGCCCGCCCCGGCGCCGGGCTTCGGCTCGAGGTCGAGGACACGCAGCTTCCCCGCCGTCTGCGCCTGCTGCTGCAACGGGCGGACGAGGACGTTCGCGGCTTCGAGAACCGTATGGTCGTTCCGCCAACTCGTGGACAGGTTGAACTGGGTGGCGGCGACCTCGCGACTGAAGTCGCGGGAGAACCGCGCGAGGTTCGCCGCGCTCGCGCCGCGCCAGCCGTAGATGGACTGGTGCGGGTCGCCGACCGCCATGACGGGGTGGTCGGCGAACAGGGTCGACAGCAGTCTGGTCTGCACGACCGAGGTGTCCTGGTACTCGTCGAGCAGGACGACGCCCGCGCGATCGCGCGCGACGGCGGCGACCTTCGGCGAACGTTCGCAGGCGGCGAGCGCGAGGGCGACCTGGTCGGAGAACTCGACGAGTCCCTGCCGGCGCTTCTCGTCGGCGTACCGGTGCGCGAGGTCGAGCAGGACCGGCAGGGCACCCACGACCTCGACGGCCTGGTCGATCTGCGCGTACGCCCCGCGACCGCCGTCGGGGAGCTCGCCGATGCCGACGAACCGTTCCACGAAGCCGAGCAGCTCCTCGGTGGTGCCGTCGATCTCGGCGAGCTCATGGCTCAGCGAGAGGACGAGCTCGGCGACCTGGTCGACGGACTTGCCGAGGGCGGCGAGCCGTTCGTCTCCGTGCCGGACCACGACGCGTCGCGCGAGTCGCCAGGCGGACGCCTCGGACAGCAGGACCGACTCGGGCTCACGGCCCACCAGGAGGGCGTTGTCGCGGAACAGGGCGTTCGCATAGGCGTTGTAGGTGGACACCTCGGGACGGTCGAAGAGCGCGTCTGCCGCGGGATCCAGGATCCCGATGTCCTGCAGGGCGGCGATCCGCTTGCCGATCCGTGCCGCCAGCTCACCCGCGGCCTTCCTGGTGAAGGTGAGCCCCAGGATCCCGTCGACGCTCACGTGCCGGTTGGCGAGCAGCCACACGACGCGTGAGGCCATGGTCTCGGTCTTCCCGCTGCCGGCACCGGCGACGACGAGGACCGGGGCCATGGGTGCCTCGATGACATGGACCTGCTGCGTCGTCGGTTGCGGAAGGCCGAGCAGGCCGGCAAGCATCTCGGCCGAGTAAGTCTCCTCCGTGCTCATGAGCTCACCGCCGGGACGACGTGGATGGCGCACTCGCCGAACGCGAACGGGTCATGGCAGTGGGTCCCGACACGGGCCTCGAACACCGCTCCCGCCATGCCGATCGCGTCCGACAGGACACGCTCGCGGAAGCGCTCGAGGGCCTCGTCGTCGAAGGCCGGCTGGGCCGGGTCGTAGTACTCCTTGCGCTTCGTGCCTGCCGACACGACGATGAGCTTCGCGCCACCGCTCAGCAGCCCCTCCGTACCGGCGATCGCGCCGGACGCCAGCGCGAGCTGGTAGGCGCCGAGCTGCGCCATGTCGGCGACCTCCCGGTCCTGTCTCGGCGCCGAGCCGCCGGTCTTGAGGTCGGCGATCACGACGCGCCGTGTCCCGTCGGTGTCGGGCACGAGCTCGACGCGGTCGATCGAGCCGCCGAGCACGGCCGCGCCGCCCAGCTCACCGATGGGGATGCGGAGGCTGAACCGGCTCTCGTTGCCGATCGAGGTCACGCCCGCCCGCTCCGCGTCGTGGAGGTACGCCGACAGCCGGTGGACGAGTTCCGCCGCACGCCGTTTCGTCGCCGCGCCCTCCCAGTCCGCTTCGAAGTGGAGTTCGTCCCAGCGGTCCTCCACCGCTGCCCAGAGCGCGGCCTCGTCGGAGGACTCCGCGTGCTCGAGCGCGGCGTGCACGATCGTGCCGAGCCCGGAGGCGAACCCGGAGGCACCGCCGCCCAGTCGGGCGATCGCCCAGTGCAGCGGGCACTCCTCGAAGGCCTCCATGCGGGACGGGGAGACCGGCAGCTCCTCGACGGCGGGGTCGTGCAGCGGTGCCGTCGAGCTCGGTGCGGCCACGCCGTACCACTCCTCGGTCGGGGCGCCGGGTACTCCCGCTGTCGCGAGGATGGCCAGGGCCGAGGCGGACGCGGCACGCTCGGCAGGGTCCGCGGGGCGGATCCGGCGAGTGAGCGAGCGACGCAGGGTGCCGACGAGGCCGCGGAGCGACAGGGGCGACAGGGACGCCCGGTGCGGATCGGGTTCCGGGAGCAGCGTGAGGAACGGGCTCGCCTGGTGGTCGTCGTCGACGACCGCGACCACCATGAGCGACCGGTGCGCACGGGAGGTCGCCTGGGCGAAGAGTCGGAGCTCGTCGTGGAGGACCGCGCGTCGTGCGTCCGCTGTCGCCGTGGCCGTGCCCTCCAGCAGCTCCACGAGCTCCGAGGCGCCGAGCAGTGAGTCGCGGACCCGCAGGTTGGGCCACACGCCGTCCTGCATGCCGGCGACGACGACCGTGTCGAACGCGGTACCGACCAGGGCGGCGGGCGTCGCGATCGTGACCGCCTCCCGGAGGCCGGTCGGCGCGAGGGAGTCGTCGCCGACCGTCTGTTCGAGCAGGCGGTCGAGGAAGACGGAGGCCGGGGTGTCGGGCTCCGCCTCGACGAAGGTCCGTGCCGCGTCGGCCAGCTGGGTGATCGCGTCGAGGTCGCGGTTCGCCTCCTCGGCGGCCTGACCGCTGCCCTTCGACAGCGAGACCCAGGAGCGCTCGAGTCTGCTCCGCGACCAGAGGCCGTAGACGAGTTCCTCGGCGGACGCGCCCGCCGCTGCCTGCGCGCTCGCCTCGGCGAGGCTGTCGGCGAGTGAGCGGGCGCGGGCGGCGGAGGGCGTCTCGAGTCCGATGAGTGCACCGGGGACGGCGAACGCCTCCTCCAGCAGGCGGTCCGCGCTGCGGTCGAGGCCCTCAGCGAGATCGGCGTGGCGGAGCGCGGCCCGGAGTCGCCTGACCCCGATCGAGTCCAGTCCGCCGAGCGCGCTGTGGAGGAGTTCGGTCACGACCTCGGCGTCGAGCGGCGTCCGCCCGAGCGCCACCGACATGGCGAGGAGGACCGACCTGACGAACGGGTGGTCGCGCAGCGGTGCTCCGCCGGTGCTCGCCCGGGTGGGCACCTCGAGGGAGGACAAACCCCGTTCGATCGCCGGGATCAGCCCGCCGCTGCGGACGACCACCGCCATGTCGGCCCACGCGACACCGTCGAGGACGTGGCGCTCGCGGAGGAAGCGTGCGACGACCGCGATCTGCTCGGCCGGGGAACCGGCCGCCACGGTGACGACGGAGTGCTCGGGCGTCTCCGCGTCATCGACCGGTGGCGCGGCCGTGCGATGGAGTCCGGCGCCGGCCGTGCCGATGCGCTCGGCGACGCCGCGGACCGTCGCCCGGATGTCCGGTGTCCCGCGGTGGACCTGCTCGAGCACGAGCGTGTCCACCGGGCGGCCGAGCACCTCGGCGAACCGCCCGAGGGCGTCGGCACGGGCACCGTGGAAGGCACCCGTCGTGAGGTCGGGGTCGCCGAACGCGACGATCGCGACCCCGTGTCGGGCGAGCGCGGCGAACAGCTGCAGGACGCCGTGGGTCGCCTCCTGGGCGTCGTCCACGAAGACCACCCGCAGGCTGCGGAGCACGCCCGTCCCCGGTTCCTGTTCGTCGAGGAGCCGGACGGCGCGGGCGAGGGCCGCCGCGGGCGTGAGGTGTCCGCGCCAGTCGTCGGCGAGGAACCCCTCGATGAAGCCCGCGGACGCGACCCACTCCGGACGCCCGTGCTTGGTACCGAGCCGACGTAGCTCGGCTGGCGCGACGTCGTGTTCGACGCTGCGTTCCATGAGGTTCCGGAGCTCGGTGCGGAACCCCTGCAGGCGCCTGACCTCGGGACCGAGCTCCGCTGGCCACAGCGGACCGGTCGCGTCCTGTTCGTCGCCGAGGAGTCGCTCGGCGATGGTCTGGTCCTGCTCGCCGCCCGTCAGCAACCGCGGTCGTCCTGAACCGGCGAACGCCCCGGAGCCCGCGATGACCTCGAGGGCGAGGGAGATGGCGGTGCGCGCCAGGGATCCGGGTGTGGCGCGCGCGACCCGTGCCTCGAGGCGGTCGCGGAGGACCTGCGCCGACGACCGGGAGGAGGCGATGACGAGCACCTCGTCGGTGCGCAGGCCGCGCGAGTGCACGCGTTCCGCCACCGCTTCGATGAGCGTCGTAGTCTTGCCCGTGCCGGGAGCCCCCAGTACGACGGCGGACCGGTCGTCCGCGAGCCGCAGCACGGCGTCCTGCGAGTCGTCGAGCCGGACACCCATGCCGACAGCCGGGTCGCCGGCGGGCGCGCGGCCCGCGTCACGGACCGCACCCGTCGGATCGTCGGAGGCGTCGGGAACGGTCATGGTCCGCACGTTACCGGAGGCTCCCGACATCACCGCGACGGCCGACCGGCGTTCCGCTGTTCGCTGACAGCAGCCGACCCGCGCCGGTCGGAGGACCACGACTCCCGTAGTCTTGCCCTACGCAACCGAAAGGCACTCAAGGTGGAAATTCGCATCGGAATCCTCAACAGCCCTCGCGAGATCGGCTTCGAGACCTCGCAGCCGGCGTCGGAGATCGAACAGGCGGTCAAGACCGCGCTCGAGACGGACGCCAAGCTGCTCGCACTCAAGGACGACAAGGGCACCAGCTACCTCATCCCGACCGCGGGCATCGGCTACGTCGAGCTCGGAACCGAGGAGTCCCGCCGCATCGGATTCGTCGGCTGACCATGGAACTCCTCTTCGTCGTGCTCGGCGGCGCCATCCTCGGTCTCGCCGTCCGCTACCTCCTGCCCGGCCGCGACCAGCACGGCGCAGCCCTCATCCCGGCGGTCGCGACGCTCGTCGCCGCCGTGGTCTGGGTCGCGGCGACGTGGGCCGGCATGGCGTGGGACGGCGGCTGGATCTGGGTGCTCGCCTTCGGCGCGTCCGTCATCGTGAGTGTGGTGGTCGACCTCGTGCTCGTCCGCGTCCGCACCTCGTCGGACGAGGCGATGCTGACCCGCTTGCAGCAGGGCGTCGCCGCCTGACCCGAGGCGCTCGATCGATCGACGCCGTCGCTCAAGCCGGAGCGGCGGCGTCGTCGTGTCGGAGGGGACGACCGGTCAGGCCGTGAGCCCGAGCGCGTCCATCCGTCTGGTGTGGTTCGCGATGAGCTCCGTGTAGACCGGTTCGACCCGGGCGTCGTCCGGCAGCGCCTTGCTCTCGGTCACGAGGGCCGACCTGGCGACGAGCATGGTGTCGCCGAGCAACCGGCGGCCCCACATCGCGAGCGTCGAAGCGCGCTCCGGATGCGATGCGATCACCCGGTGCAGGATCCCGACGAGCGGGTCCTCCTCGGGACCGGGGGCGACGATGGCAGCCAGATCCCGGGCGTCCGCTCCGTCCAGGCCGCGTGCGAGCTGCGCGAAGAACTCGTCGAGGAAGCCCCGCGCCACGAGGACGCCCAGCAGGAGTTCGTCCCAGGTACCGGTTCGCAGGATCGCCTGGAACTCGTCCCGCGTGCGTGCGTAGGGTTCGAGCACGGCGCCCGGGTCGTCGCTCGTCCTCCGGAGCCACGCGAGCAGCGCCTGGTGCTTGCGCAGCGCCGTGGCGGCGGCCTCTGCGAGCGTCTCCCGATCGGCGTCGTTCGGAGCGTGCTCGACGGCGAACGACAGCGTCATGAAGAACCCGAGCTGCAGCTGCGCCACCTGACCGAGGTAGTCCGCGGTGCTGGGCGCGAGCTCGTGGAGGTCGACGCGGGTCGCCTGGACGGCGTCCTCCCGCGAGCGCAGACGAGGCGTCTGCGTGCCGGGACGCCGACGTCGTGCAAACCAACGAGCCATGCGACCACCCTATCCGCAGCACGCCGATCGCCGTGTTCCGCGCGCCCAGCGGCCTCTCGGGACCTCCCGGGTAGAATAGCCGTGCCCCGGCGTCGGATCGGGGCCCTACACCTGTGTGCAATCGAAGGTGTAGACCATGACTGCACTGACAGGTATCTCCGTGACTTTCTCTGATCTCGGTGTCGACCAGGACATCGTCGACGCCCTCACGTCCAAGGGCATCATCGAACCATTCCCCATCCAGGAGCAGACGATCCCGCTCGGGCTCGCCGGCCAGGACATCATCGGCCAGGCCAAGACGGGCACGGGCAAGACCTTCGGGTTCGGCATCCCGATCGTCCAGCGCCTCGGCCTCGACCCGGCTCCCGGCGTCAAGACCCTCGTCGTCGTCCCGACCCGTGAGCTCGCGGTCCAGGTGTCCGAGGACATCGAGATCCTCATCTCGAACCGGTCCACGACGCTCGTCTCCATCTACGGCGGCAAGGCCTACGAGGGGCAGATCGAGCAGCTGAAGGCCGGCGCCCAGATCGTCGTCGGCACGCCCGGCCGTCTCATCGACCTCAACAACCAGCGTCTCCTCGACCTCTCGGGCATCACCGAGATGGTGCTCGACGAGGCCGACAAGATGCTCGACCTCGGCTTCCTCGCCGACATCGAGAAGCTCTTCTCCAAGACCCCCGCCGCGCGTCACACGATGCTGTTCTCGGCGACCATGCCCGGTCCGATCGTGGCCCTGGCCCGCCGCTTCATGAGCAAGCCGATCCACATCCGGGCGAGCGACCCCGACGAGGGGCTCACGCAGGCCAACATCAAGCACCTCATCTACCGCGCGCACTCGCTCGACAAGGACGAGGTGATCTCGCGCATCCTGCAGGCCGAAGGACGCGGCAAGACCGTGATCTTCACGCGGACCAAGCGTGCCGCCGCGAAGCTCGTCGAGGAACTGACCGACCGCGGGTTCAACGCCGCGGCGGTGCACGGCGACCTCAACCAGGAGCAGCGCGAGCGGGCGATGGCGTCGTTCAAGGCCGGCAAACGCGACGTCCTGATCGCCACCGACGTCGCCGCCCGTGGCATCGACGTCGACGACGTCACCCACGTCATCAACCACACGATCCCCGAGGACGAGAAGACGTACCTCCACCGCGTCGGTCGTACCGGTCGTGCCGGGAAGACGGGTATCGCCGTCACGTTCGTCGACTGGGACGACCTCCACAAGTGGGCGCTCATCAACCGCGCCCTCGAGTTCGGCCAGCCGGAGCCGACGGAGACCTACTCCTCGAGCCCGCACCTCTTCACCGACCTCGGGATCGCCGAAGGCACGAAGGGCCGACTGAAGCCCGCCAAGGCCGTCGAGCCCGCTCCGCGACGCGAGGGTTCGCGGAGCGCAGGCGGACGCGACGGTTCCCGGACCGGTGGCGGACGCGACGGTTCGCGGACCGGCGGCGGTCGCGGTGGTGAGCGCGGCGGACGCGGAGGCGACCGCACCCAGCCGACCAGCACCCGGCTCGAGTCCCAGCCGAGCACCCGCGCCCACTCGCGGACGCACGACGCCGCCTCGACCGACACCGTCGACCGCAGCGCGCCTGCGGCAGGCACACACGACGGCCACGGTCCGGAGCACCGCGACGGCAACAGCGCTCCCCGCCGTCGGAGCCGGACGCGCCGCACCGCACCCCCGGCACCGACGGCGTAGATCCACCACGCAGAACGCCCGCACCCTTCCGGATGCGGGCGTTCCGCATGTCGCGAGCGCTGCGCTCGGAGCCGGACGCCCCGTGGGCACTCCGACAGGCTCAGTGACCGGAAGAGGTCCGACGGGAGCTCCCGGCGCGCCGCGGGTCAGTCGGGCAGGACGGGCGCCGAGCCGGTGGCCTCGGCCACGATGCGTCGGACCACGTCGATGTCCGTGGTGTTCTCGCCGAGGCGGTTCGGCTTACCGGTGCCGTGATAGTCGCTCGAGCCGGTAGCCACGAGGCCCAGCTCGGAGGCGATCCGGCGCACGACGACCTTGCCCTCCTCGGTGTTCTCGCGGTGCTCGATCTCGAGCCCGAACAGACCCGCATCGGCGAGCTCGCGGAAGTACGGCTCCGGCAGCATCCGGTCGCGACCGGCCGGGACCGGGTGGGCGATCACCGGGACACCACCGGCGGCGCGGACGAGCTTGACCGCCGTGAGCGGGTCGGGCGCGTAGTGCGGCGCATAGTACCCGGTGCGCGGATGCAGGATGCCGTCGAAGGCTTCACCACGGTCGGCCACGATCCCGAGGGCGACGAGGGCGTCGGCGATGTGGGGCCGGCCGACAGTCGCGCCTTCGCGGGTCTGCGCGAGGACGTCCGACCAGGACAGCGGGTAGTCGTCACCGATGCGTGCCACGATGCCTTCGGCCCGCCGGAGCCGGGACTCCCGGATCTTCGCGGTCTCCTGGAGCAGGTCGCCGTTCAGCGGATCGATGAGGTACGCGAGCAGGTGCACGCTCCGCCACTCGTAGCGGGTGCTCAGTTCCATTCCGGGGAGCAGGGTGATGCCCTGGCGACGCGACTCGACGGCCGCCTCGGCCCAACCGGCGGTGGAGTCGTGGTCGGTGAGGGCGATCGTGCCGAGCCCTGCGGCACCGGCAGCGCGCATCAGCTGCGTCGGCGTCTCCGTGCCGTCCGAGACGCTCGAGTGCGTGTGCAGATCGGCGGGGCCGTGCATGTCTCGAGCGCTCACCACGCTTCCACCCTAGTCGCAGGTCCCGCCCCGAGGACTCCCAGACCGCTCGCCTACGCTGACGCGGGTGCTGAAGACCGTCGGTGGCGTCATCGCGGCCGTGCTCGCGATCGCGACCACGGCCCTGCTGGTCGTGGCCGTCCTCCCCGGCCTGTTCGGTCTCGAACAGGCCCAGGTCGTCGTCCAACTGAGCGCGTTCCGCCTCGTCGTGGCGATCGCCGCCGCCGGCGGCGCCCTCCTCTGCCTCGTGACGACGATCCTGGTCCGGGGATCCCGCCGCGTGCTCCCCGCCATCCTGGCGGTCGTCCTCGCCGCGGTCTCGGTCACCGGCGCCGTCGTCACCGCCAACCGCGGGGTCGACGATCAGATGGTCGCCGGTGAGGCGACCGATCTCGCGGATCAGGTCACGGTCCTCGCCTGGAACACCCTCGGCGACGCCGTCGACCCCGGGACGATCGCGGCGATCGCGGTGCGTGAGGGCGCCGACGTCGTCGCCCTCCCGGAGACCTCGTCCGACACCGCGGCGGTCGTCGCCGCCACGATGACCGCCGCCGGACGGCCGATGGTGGCGCATTCGACCGCCGCCGACGCAGGAGGGACGAGCCTCCTCATCAGCACCGGACTCGGCGAGTACGCGGTCCGTGCACCGACGGCGACCGGGCCGACCGCCATCGAACGCTCAGAGACCCTCATCGCCGATCCGGTCCTCGGTCGCGGACCGACCCTCGTCGCCGTCCACACCACGGCCCCACTACCGAGTCGGCTCGACGACTGGCGTTCGGAACTCGCCGATCTCGCCGACCGCTGCACCGACGACGCGGACATGATCATGGCCGGTGACTTCAACGCGACGCTCGACCACCTCGCCGGATTGCGCGGCGTCGGCGACCTGGGCGCATGCCACGACGCCGCCGCGGCCGACGCGGCAGCCGGGCTCGGTACCTGGCCGACCGAGCTCCCGGCGGTCCTCGGCGCGCCGATCGACCATGTCATGGCGTCACCGGGATGGGTCACCGTGTCGGCTCGCGTCCTCACCGACGTCGACGGCACCGGCAGCGATCACCGGCCCGTGGTCGCGACGCTGCTCCCCCGCACGGCGGGCTGAGCGACGGGCACCTGTCGCCACCGCAGTGCGACAATGGAGGCATGGCGACTTCCGCAGACACATCCAGTTCGAACACCGTCCAGACCGAGGCGACCTCCAACCGGGCGGCCGCCTGGTCCGAGGGCTTCCGTGCCTTCATCGGCACCGGGTGGGCGGACCGCCCCGAGGTCCTGCCGGAGCCGCGGGAGACCGCCGGCCTGGCAGCGGCTCGTCGTGAACGCCTGTCCGCTCAGTTCCCCGGTCAGCGTCTCGTCCTCCCCGCGGGCGGGATGAAGCAGCGGTCGAACGACACCGACTACCTGTACCGGGCGCACTCCGCCTTCTCGTACTACACCGGCTGGGCGGCCGACACC
Source organism: uncultured Plantibacter sp. (assembly GCF_963518075.1). Classification (NCBI taxonomy): domain Bacteria; kingdom Bacillati; phylum Actinomycetota; class Actinomycetes; order Micrococcales; family Microbacteriaceae; genus Plantibacter; species uncultured Plantibacter sp. The sequence goes on along the minus strand of NZ_CAUQHZ010000007.1, from coordinate 18,367 downwards.
GAACCAGACAGCGTCCTCGTGCTCGATCCCGAGGGGTCCGGCCACACCGCGACCCTGTACTTCCGAGAGCGAGCGGGCCGCGACACCGACGAGTTCTACACGAACGCCGCGATCGGCGAGTTCTGGATCGGTGCACGTCCGTCGCTCGCCCAGGTGGCGGCCGACCTCGCGGTCACGACCGCCGACCTCTCGGCGTTCACGGCCGACGCCGCCGATCTCACGGTCGACGTCGACGACGAGCTGACGCGCGCCGTGTCGGAGATGCGCCTCGTGAAGGACGCCTACGAGATCGCGCAGATGCGTCTCGCCGTCGACGCGACCGCGCGCGGCTTCGACGACGTCATCGCCGAACTCCCGAAGATCCTCGCTCACGAGCGCGGCGAGCGCATCGTCGAGGGCGTCTTCGCCGGGCGGGCTCGCGCCGATGGGAACGGCGTCGGTTACGAGACCATCGCCGCCGCAGGACCGCACGCCTGCATCCTCCACTGGACACGCAACGACGGACGGGTCGTCCCGGGCGACCTCATCCTCATCGACGCCGGCGTCGAGCTCGACAGCTACTACACCGCCGACATCACCCGCACGCTCCCGGTGTCCGGCACGTTCACCGAGGTCCAGCGCCGGGTCTACGAGGCCGTCCGCGAGGCGGCCGACGAGGCCTTCGCCATCGTCCGCCCCGGCATCCGGTTCCGCGAGGTGCACGCGGCCGCGATGGCGGTCATCGCACGCAAGACCGCCGAGTGGGGCCTGCTCCCCGTCACCGCTGAGGAAGCCCTCCTGAAGGAGAACGAGCAGCACCGGCGGTACATGGTGCACGGGACGAGCCACCACCTCGGCACCGACGTGCACGACTGCGCCCAGGCACGTCGCGAGATGTACGCCGACGCCGTGATCGAGCCAGGCATGGTCTTCACCATCGAGCCCGGCCTCTACTTCCAGGTCGACGACCTCACGGTCCCCGAGGAGTACCGCGGCATCGGCGTCCGGATCGAGGACGACATCCTCGTCACCGAGGACGGCGCGGAGAACCTCTCCGCCGGCATCCCGCGCACCGCGGACGAGGTCGAGGCCTGGCTCGCGCGCTGAGCCCGTCCGTCGGGCGACGGCTCGGAGCCTGACGCGGCTGGATCAGCCCGCGTCGGACTCCGGGCCGCGCTCCAGGAGGTTGCGTGCACGGTTCGCGAGCTCACCGCCGACGATGAGGTCGTAGCGCGTCGCGACGACGAGCGTGGCCGAGGTGTACTCCTGCCGCTTGCGGGTCACCGAGTACGACACGATGCCGAACAGCATGCCGAACGCAGCACCCATGAGCACCGCGGCACCGAGCAGCATGAGGTTCGTCTCGGGGTTGAAGATGACGAGGACGAGCCCGAGGAACAGTCCGAGCCAGGCACCGCTGACCGCACCGGCTCCCGCAGCACGGCCGTAGCTGAGGCGACCGGTGACGCGTTCGACGCTCTTGAGATCGCTGCCGACGATCGAGATCTCCTTGACCGGGAAATCGGTGTGGGCGAGCGACGAGATCGCGGCCTGCGCGGACTCGTAGCTCTCGTAGCTGGCCACCGTCTCGCCTCGCGGGATGACGCCGAGCGCCGGGGCGCCCTTCCGGCCGAACTGTCGCGGATCACTCATACCTCCATCCTCTCACCCCGCCCGGAGCGGGCACTCCAGGCCGACCACCGGCGGGTAGGTTAGTAGTCGTGAGTGCAACCAGAGTGTTCGTCGCCAGGCTCGCCGGGTGCACCGTCTTCGACCCCGCGGGCGATCGTGTCGGCAAGGTCAGGGACGTGCTCGTCGTCTACCGCACCGGCAAACCACCGCGGGTCGTCGGCCTCATCGTCGAGATCCCCGGCAAGCGCCGCGTGTTCGTCTCGATCGGCCGCGTGACGAGCATCGGTGCCGGGCAGATCATCACCACGGGACTCATCAACGTCCGCCGGTTCGAGCAGCGCGGTGGCGAGGTACGCGTGATCGCCGAACTCTTCGGCCGACGTGTCGTCTTCCGGACCACCGGCGAGGAGGCGACGATCGAGGATGTCGCCATCGAGGAGCAGGGGCCCGGCGAGTGGCAGGTGTCGCAGCTCTTCGTCCGCCGCCCGAAGACCACCGCCTCCCCCTTCGTGAAGGGCCCGACGACCTTCGCCACCTGGAACGAGCTGCGCGAGGAGCAGGAACTCGGCGAGGCGCAGTCCGCCGAGCAGCTCATCGCGACCTACGCCGACCTGAAACCGGCCGACCTCGCGAACACGCTCCTCGACCTCCCGCGCGACCGGATGATCGAGGTCGCTGAGGAGCTGTCCGACGACCGACTCGCGGACGTGCTCGAGGAGATGCCCGAGACCGACCAGGTGCAGATCCTCGGCCAGCTCGACGACGACCGCGCGGCTGACGTCCTCGACCAGATGCAGCCCGACGACGCCGCCGACCTCATCGCCCAGCTCCCCGAGGATCGCGGAGAGCACCTCCTCGAGCTCATGGAACCGGAGGAGGCGGAGGACGTCCGCATGCTGCTCCGGTTCGACCCGGAGACCGCGGGTGGTCTCATGACGACCGAGCCGATCATCCTCTCCGCCGACGCCACCGTCGCGGAGGCCCTCGCGTCGATCCGCCGCTCCGAGCTGGCTCCCGCGCTGGCCGCAGGCGTGTGCATCACTCTGCCGCCGTACGAGTCGCCCACCGGACGCTTCCTCGGGATGGTGCACTTCCAGCGCATGCTCCGATACCCGCCGCACGAGCGCCTCGGCACGCTGCTCGATCAGAGCCTCGACCCGGTGGGCGTCCGTACCTCCGCCGCCGAGGTCTCGCGGATCCTCGCCAGCTACAACCTCGTCCAGGTGCCCGTCGTCGACGAACAGCACCGCCTGCTCGGGGTCGTGACGATCGACGACGTGCTCGACTACCTGCTCCCCGACGACTGGCGCAGCATCGACGAGAACGACGAACTCCCGCCGTCGGAACAGCGGCTCGGATCGAACGGAAGGAGGGCAGGTCGTGGCACGAGCTCCCCGCAATGAGATCAGGCTCGACGCTCCGAAGGGACTTCGCAGTTCCGTGCGGTCCATCCGCCGCGCGCCGGCCTCGCGCGACCGCTTCGGCCGCTTCACGGAGTGGATCGCCCGGGCGATGGGCACCCCGTGGTTCCTGCTCGGCCTCACGCTCTTCGTCATCCTCTGGATCGGCTGGAACACCTACGGACCGCTCTCCCTCCGGTTCGACTCCGTCGACATCGGTTTCGTCGCCCTGACGCTCGTGCTCTCCCTCCAGGCCTCCTACGCGGCGCCGCTCATCCTGCTCGCCCAGAACCGCCAGGACGACCGCGACCGCGTGCAGATCGAGCAGGATCGGCAGCGGTCCGAACGGAACCTCGCCGACACCGAGTACCTCGCCCGTGAGGTCGTCGCGTTGCGCCTGGCCCTCAAGGACATGGCGTCGAAGGACTTCATCCGCGCCGAACTGCGCTCCCTGCTCGAGGAACTCGATCGGGATCGCGCCGACCAGCCCGAACACGACGGGCCCGAGCGTCGGCGTGGCTGACGCCGACGCGGCCGACACCGGCCTCGCCGAGCGGATCAGGACCGCTCTCGCCCGCGTCATCGACCCCGAGATCCGCAAACCGATCACCGAACTCGACATGGTCGGCCCGATCACGGTGGACGACGACGGTGCGGCCGACGTCACGATCAAGCTCACGATCGTCGGCTGCCCGGCAGCGGCGAGCATCGAGCGCGACGTGCGTGAGGCCACCGCGGCGACCCCCGGGGTCACGAGCGTCGCGGTCGACGTCCAGGTGATGTCGACGGCGGAGCGTCAAGCGCTCACGGAGCGCCTGCGAGGCGGCCGGAGCGCCCGTGGCATCCCGTTCGGCCCGGACTCACTGACCCGTGTGTACGCCGTGACGAGCGGCAAAGGCGGTGTCGGGAAGTCGACGGTGACCGCGAACCTGGCCGTCGCACTCGCCGCCAGTGGTCTGCGGGTCGGCCTGGTCGACGCGGACGTCCACGGGTTCTCCATCCCGGGGCTCCTCGGCCTGGTCGAGGACGGCGTGGCCGTCAAACCGACGCAGGTCGGCGACATGATCCTGCCACCGGTCGCCCACGGCGTGAAGGTCGTCTCGATCGGCATGTTCATCGACGCACCGACGGACGGCACCACCGCCGTCGCCGTCGCCTGGCGCGGACCGATGCTCCACCGCACCATCCAGCAGTTCCTGACCGACGTGTTCTTCGGCGACCTCGACGTCCTGCTCCTCGACCTCCCGCCCGGCACCGGGGACGTCGCCATCTCCATCGGCCAGCTGCTCCCCCACGCCGAGGTGCTCGTCGTCACGACACCGCAGCCGGCCGCCGCCGAGGTCGCCGAGCGCAGCGGCGTGGTTGCGCGCCAGACCGGGCAGCGCGTCCACGGCGTCATCGAGAACATGGCGGGTCTCCCCCAGTCCGACGGCAGCATCCTGCAGCTGTTCGGCTCAGGGGGTGGCGAGGCGCTCGCAGCGCGGTTGTCGATCGGCCAGGACGCACCGGTACCGCTCCTCGCCTCGGTCCCGCTCAGCGTCCCGCTTCGGGAAGGTGGAGATGCCGGGCTGCCGATCGTGCTCTCGGATTCGACGGATCCCGCGGCCGCCGAGATCCTCCGGCTGGCCGGACAGCTCGCTGCCAGACCGCGTGGCCTCGCCGGTCGCCGTCTCGGCGTCAGCACGAACTGAGCCGTCCGGGTCGGACGCGTGCGACCGAAGCGGACTCAGGTGGCTTCGAGGTCGAACGGGGGCGCGGCGGTCTCCCCGGCTGCGAGTCGGCGCAGGCGCTCGTCGGTCGCCGCCTGGATCGACTTCGGTTTCTCGAGCGACGGAACGGCTGCAGCGGCGGCCGCGGGAGCCGCGTCGAGCGGAGCGGTCGTCGCGACCGTCGGCGCCACCGGGGGCTCGTCGTCGAGGAGCGCCTCGCGGATGATGCGCCTCGGATCGTACTGACGTGGGTCGAGCTTCTTCCAGTCGACCTCGTCGAACTCCGGCCCCATCTCCTCGCGCATCCGGTCCTTGGCACCGGAGGCGAGGTCGCGGAGGGTGCGGACGAGTCGCGCCAGTTGCGAGGCGTAGTACGGCAGCCGTTCCGGACCCAGCAGGAACACGGCGATGACCCCGATGATGAGGAGTTTGTCGAAGGTCAGACCGAACACGACATCAGACTACCGCGCGAGCCTCAGCTGTCGGAGCAGTTCCAGGCCATACGCTGGGATCCGGAGGCAAGGTGTCAGAACACAATCTCAACTGGAAGTACGCGGGCGACGTGGTCGTCGAGAGCGCGGCGATGCTCACGGCCCGCGCTCACGCGCACGAACTGGGTGTCGAACCGATCTCCCCGGCGATCGGCGCGCAGATCGCGGTGGTGGCCGCGGCCACCCGCGCGGAGTCCATCGTCGAGGTGGGGACCGGCACCGGCGTCTCCGGGCTCTGGCTGCTCCGAGGCGCCACGAGCGCGGTGCTGACGTCCATCGACACCGAGATCGTGCACCAGCAGCAGGCACGCGCGGCGTTCACGGAGGCCGGCATCACGACCAACCGCATCCGCCTCATCACCGGCAGCGCACTCGACGTCCTTCCGCGGATGAACGAGAACTCCTACGACCTCGTCCTCGTCGACGGCGACCCGGGATCGGTGATCGAGTACGTCGAGCACGGACTCCGTTTGGTGCGTCCCGGCGGCACCGTGCTCGTCCCGCATGCGCTCTGGCGAGGTCGCGTGGCCGATCCGGCTCAGCGGGACGAGACCACAGGACTGTTCCGCTCGCTCGTCCAGGAGATCTCCGCGTCCGACGCGGTCGTCAGCGCCCTGTCCCCCGCCGGCGACGGCCTCCTGCAGATCACCAAACCCAACCTCTGAGCGCTCCGCACGACGACGAACCGGCCGCCATCCTGACTCTGCGAGCAGTGATGACGGCCGGTTCTCAGCTCATGCGGCGTCGGTGACGGGGATCAGCCCGCGCTCACCACACCCGCGAGTGCATCATGCAGTTCTTGAGCCTCTGCGTCGTTGACCGACACGACGAGACGCCCTCCCCCTTCAAGAGGCACTCGCACGATGATGAGCCGACCCTCCTTCACGGCCTCCATTGGCCCGTCTCCGGTGCGTGGCTTCATTGCGGCCATGCGAGTCCCCTCTCGTTGTTCGACTGACCCCCATTATCTCGTATCACGGGGGCTCGTGATAATCCTGAGCGCGGCGAGGCGCAGGATGACGCCCGATCCGCGCTCAGGGAATGGTCCAATACGCGTTCGCGAGGCCGTACATGACGAAGATCCAACACCACTGCAGCGCCAGCGAGACGATGACGACGCCGCCGCGGTACCAGCGGTTCCGTGGGACGGCGACCGCACCGAGGAGCGGGAAGACCGGGACGAGCAGCCGGAAGACACTCGTCTGCGGGAAGAACACCGCGAAGAGGTAGAGGAGGTACGACCCCACCCACAACCGGAGGTCGGCTCCGAGCCGACGCACCGGCGGGAGGAACAGGAGCACGACGGAGCCGACGAAGACCGCTACGACGACGGCGATGCCCGGACCATCTCCGAACCAGAACTGGCCGCCCTGGATCCAGGCGGAGAACGGGACGAGGGGTTGCTCCCCGATGAAGGCGGCCCGCCACGCCAGCTCCGTCTCGAGGTAGGCCTCCGGCGTCCCGGTGACGAGGCCGGCGATGACCATCCACGCGAATCCGGCGACGGCGGCGAGTGCCCCGCCCGCGAGGATGAGGACGACCTCGCGGCGCCCCAGCGGGTCGCGGTGTCGCGTGACGATCCGCACGATGAGATGGAGGCCCAGCAGGAGCGAGAAGGCCAGGACTCCGGGGCGGGTGAACGCCATGACCGGGATGACCGTGAGGAGCCAGCCGTACCGGCGCGTCACGAGCAGGAGCAGCGCGAGCGTCAGCAGCAGCAGGAACATCGATTCGGCGTAGGCGACCTGGAACAGGGCGCTGAGCGGGGCGATGCAGAACAGCACGACGGCGAACATCGCCCGTTCATCGCCGAGGCGGATGCGCAGGAGCCGGTGGAACAGCAGGGCCGCCCCCAGGCCACAGCACAGCGAGACGATCACGGCCATGACCGGCCACGGCAGGAAGGTGACGACCGAGAGCGCCTTCACGACCCCCGGATAGACCGGCATGAACGCCCACGCGTTCTCCGCGACCCGGCCGGCGTCGTCGAGCGGCAGCTGGGTCGGGTAGCCGTACGTCGCGATCCACCAGTACCACTGTCCGTCCCAGCCGGCGGCGAGCGTCCCCAGCGAGGGGAACGCGCCGAACCGGGAGTCCGGCGCCTGCAGCAGACTCGCGACCGCGAACATCACGGTCGTCACCAGGCGCGACGACACGTACACGATGACGATCCGCCCCCACCAGGGCAGGCGGGCCCAGCGCCGGAGCACCGACGGCCGCTCCTCGACCTCGGTCGAGTGGGCCGCGTCAGCGACCATCGGGCCCGGTCAGCCAGGCACGGAGCCCGCGCTCGCAGTCCTCGATGTGCGCGAGCGGGACGCGTTCGTCGTCGGCATGGGCGAGGAGCGGGTCACCCGGTCCGTAGTTGACGGCGGGGACGCCGAGTGCGGAGAAGCGTGCGACGTCCGTCCAGCCGTACTTCGGGGCCGGTGTGCCGCCGACCGCGGCCAGGAAGTCCTGGGCGATCGGCGCGTCGAGCCCGGGACGAGCGCCCTCCGCGACGTCCGTCTGCACGACCTCGAAGCCGGAGAAGAGTTCCTCGAGGTGGGCGAGCGCCTCGGCACCCGTCCGGCTCGGAGCGAAGCGGTAGTTCACCTCGACGGTGACGAGGTCGGGGATCACGTTCCCGGCGACGCCGCCGGTGATCCCGACCGCGTTGACGCCCTCGCGATAGACGAGCCCGTCGACCTCGACCTCCCGTGGCGTGTACGAGGCGAGTGTCGCGAGGACCGGGGAGATCGCGTGGATGGCGTTGACGCCGACCCAGCTCCTGGCCGCGTGCGACCGCTTGCCGTGGGCACTCACGTGGACGCGGAGCGTTCCGTTGCAGCCGCCCTCGACGCCGGCGTTGCTCGGCTCGCCGAGGATCGCGAAGTCGCCGACGAACAGGTCGGGACGGTTCCGCGCGAGACGACCGAGGCCGTTGAGGTCGGATGCGACCTCCTCGTTGTCGTACCACATCCAGGTGATGTCGACGACGGGATCGGTGAGCTCAGCCGCGAGCTTCAGCTGGACCGCGACGCCGCCCTTCATGTCGACCGTCCCCCGACCCCAGAGCACCGCCTCGCCGTCGCGCTCCTCGAACCGGGTCGGGACGTTGCCGTTGATCGGGACGGTGTCGATGTGTCCGGCGATGATGACCCGCTGGGCACGTCCGAGCGAGGTGGAAGCGACGACCGTGTCGCCGTCGCGCACGATCGTCAGGTGCTCGAGCCCCTCGAGCGACGCCTCGATCGCGTCGGCGATGCGGGCCTCATCCCCCGAGACGGAGGCGATGTCGCACAGCTGCTGGGTGAGTTCCACCGAGGAGACGGACAGGTCGAGTACGGGGACTTCGGCTGGCATGGCACCAGTGTATTGGCCGTCGGCCTGAGTGTTGGCCGGTACCCTGGAGCCATGACCGCTGCGCCTGCCGAGACCCCCGTTCCGACTCACGCCTGGGGCTCCGGCCTCGCGACCATCGCCGCCGACGGCACCGTGCTCGACACCTGGTTCCCCGAGCCCTCGCTCGGACGGATCCCCGAGGGCCGCGACCGCTGGATCGCCCCCGCAGACCTCGAGGCCCTCGCGACCGACGACGAGCGCCGGGCCGTCCGCATCGACATCGTCACCGTCGAGATCGAGCTGCAGGCCGCTCCGCAGAGCACCCCGGACGCCTACCTGCGGCTGCACCTGCTCAGCCACCTGCTCGTCCAGCCGAACACGATCTCGCTCGACGGTGTCTTCGCGCACCTCCCGATCGTCGTCTGGACCAACGCCGGCCCCGTGCACCCCGCGGACTTCGACCGTCTCCGACCGTCGCTCCTCCGCGCCGGCATCCACGCGACCGGCATCGACAAGTTCCCGAGACTCCTCGACTACGTGACGCCCGACAAGGTCCGGATCGCCGACGCCTCACGCGTCCGGCTCGGCGCCCACCTGGCACCGGGAACCACCGTCATGCACGAGGGCTTCGTCAACTTCAACGCCGGGACCCTCGGCGCGTCGATGGTCGAAGGCCGCATCTCGCAGGGCGTCGTCGTCGGCGACGGCAGCGACATCGGCGGTGGTGCGTCGATCATGGGGACGCTCTCCGGCGGTGGTACGCAGCGGGTGGCGATCGGTCAGCGCGCCCTCCTCGGCGCCAACTCCGGCATCGGCATCTCGATCGGCGACGACTCCGTGGTCGAGGCCGGTCTCTACGTGACCGCGGGCACCAAGGTCGTCCTCGCGGGTGCTGCGGCCACGGCCGAGGGCGCGCCGCGCACGGTCAAGGCGGTCGAGCTGTCGGGTGTCCCCAACCTCCTGTTCCGTCGGAACTCGCTCACCGGTGCCGTCGAGGTGCTCCCCCGCTCGGGCTCGGGCGTCGAGCTGAACGCGGCACTGCACGCCTGACCCGGCGTCCCCGAACACAGAACGGCCCCGCATCCGAGGTGGATGCGGGGCCGCCCTTCGACAGGTTCAGGAACCACCGGGACTAGCGCGTCGGGAAGGGACGCTCGGGCGAACCCGTGTACAGCTGCTGCGGGCGCCCGATCTTGGTCTGCGGGTCGAGGTTCATCTCACGCCAGTGGGCGATCCATCCGGGCAGGCGTCCGATGGCGAAGAGCACCGTGAACATCCGCGTCGGGAAGCCCATCGCCTTGTAGATGACGCCGGTGTAGAAGTCGACGTTCGGGTAGAGCTTGCGCTCCTTGAAGTAGTCGTCCTCGAGGGCGATCTGCTCGAGCTCCTGAGCGAGGTCGAGCAGCGGGTCGTTGATACCGAGGGCACGGAGCACCTCGCCGGCGCTCTCCTTGACGAGCTTGGCGCGCGGGTCGTAGTTCTTGTAGACGCGGTGCCCGAAGCCCATGAGCTTCACGCCGTCTTCCTTGTTCTTCACGCGGTCGACGAAGCGCTGCACGCCCTCGCCGGACTCCTGGATCCGGCCGAGCATCTGCAGGACGGCCTCGTTCGCGCCACCGTGCAGCGGACCCGACAGGGCGTTGATGCCGGCGGACACCGAGGCGTAGAGGTTCGCTCCGGTCGAGCCGACGAGGCGGACCGTGGAGGTCGAGGCGTTCTGCTCGTGGTCCTCGTGCAGGATGAGCAGGAGGTCGAGCGCCTTCGACAGGACGGGATCGATCTCGTAGGGCTCGGCGAGGTTGCCGAAGTTCAGCTTGAGGAAGTTGTCGACGAAGCTCAGGGAGTTGTCGGGGTAGAGGAACGCCTGCCCGACCGACTTCTTGTGCGCGTAGGCGGCGATCACCGGGAGCTTCGCGAGCATGCGGACCGTCGTGAGCTCGACGTGGTCGGGATCGTGCGGGTTGGCGTCCGACTCGTAGTAGGTCGACATGGCCTGCAGGGCGCTCGACAGGACGGCCATCGGGTGGGCCGTGTGCGGGAGCGCGGAGAAGAACCGCTTGAGGTCCTCGTGGAGGAGCGTGTGGCGTCGGATCTTCTCGTCGAATCCGCCGAGTTCGTCGGCCGTCGGGAGCTCCCCGTGGATGAGCAGCCAGGCGACCTCGAGGAAGGTCGACTGCTTGGCGAGCTGCTCGATCGGGTAGCCGCGGTAGCGCAGGATGCCCTGGTCGCCGTCGATGTACGTGATCGCCGACTTGGTCGCCGCGGTGTTGACGAACCCGTAGTCGAGCGTGGTCAGGCCGGTCTGCCGCGTGAGCGAGGAGATGTCGATACTCGACGCGCCCTGGGCTGACTGGTGGATCGGGAATTCGGCCGTTCCGCCGGGGTAGTTCAGGGTGACCTGATGCGTCTCGGTGGAAGCCTGTTTCTCGACGTCGCCCACGGCGCCTCCTCATATCTTCGTGCGATAGGGACTCGACATCGCCCTCCGATACGACGGCGTGTCACATACAGCCTAATCGGCTTCGGACCCAACTGTTGTTTCCCACAGTGATCCGGCGACTTCCTTGGAGTTCACCCCGAAATCGGGCGGAGGCCCCGAAGTCTGGCCGCGGCGGCCGCGATGCGCTCGTCGGTGGCGGTCAGGGAGAGCCGCACGTGCTGCGGCCCGGCCTCGCCGTAGAACACCCCCGGGCCAGCGAGGACACCGATCGACGCCAGCCGGTCGATACTCACCCAGGCGTCCTGGCCCTCGGTGATCCACAGGTACAGTCCCGCCTCGCTGCGGTCGACCCGGAACCCGGCCTCGCGGACGGCCGGGAGCAGCACCTCACGTCGGGCGCGGTACCGAGCCTTCTGCTCCGCGACGTGGGCGTCGTCGCCGAGCGCCGCGACCATGGCGGCCTGCAGCGGGGCCGGCAGCATGAGACCCGCGTGCTTCCGGACGGTGACCAGCCGACGCACCAGGCGCTCGTCGCCCGCGAGGAACGCGGCACGGTAGCCGGCGAGGTTGGACTGCTTGCTCAGGGAGTAGATCGCGAGGACGCCCTCGGTGTCGCCGTCGGTCACGCGCGGATCGAGCACGGACGGGGTCGGCGTGTCGGACCACTCCCCCTCCCAGCCGAGTTCCGCGTAGCATTCGTCGCCCACGAGGACGGCGCCCAGTTCGCGGGCTCTGGCTCGGGCTGCCCGCAGCTCGTCGACCGACAGGACACGACCGTCGGGGTTGCCGGGGGAATTCAGCCAGACCAGCCGGGTGCTCTCCGGCCATTCGGCGGGGTCGTCGGACGCGAACGCCTCGGCTCCGGCGATCGCCGCGCCGACCGCGTAGCTCGGGTAGGCGGCCACGGGGTGGACCACGGTGTCGCCGTCGCCCAGGCCGAGGAGGAAGGCGAGCAGCGCGACGAGTTCCTTCGAGCCGATCGTCGGGAGGACGGTGTCGAGGGTGAGCCCCTCGACACCACGACGGCGCGCGAACCAGTCGACGATCGCCTGCCGGAGTTCGGGCGTGCCGACCGTGGTCGGGTACGCGTGCGCGTCCGTGGCCGCCCGGAGCGCATCCCGGATGAGGCCAGGAGTCGGATCCACCGGCGAACCGATCGAGAGGTCGACGATGCCGTCGGGGTGCCGACGGGCCTGCTCCGCATACGGGACCATGAGGTCCCAGGGGTAGTCGGGCAGCGGCTGCAGTGCCACGCGACTACTCGTGGGCTTGGGGCGGCAGCGCGGCGATGAGCGGGTGGTCCGAGGGGATCACGCCGACCTTCGCGGCTCCGCCCGGGGAACCGACCTCGTCGAAGAACTCGACATTGGCCTTGTAGTAGTCCGCCCACTCCTCGGGGAGGTCGTCCTCGTAGTAGATGGCCTCCACCGGGCAGACCGGCTCGCACGCACCGCAGTCGACGCATTCGTCGGGGTGGATGTAGAGCGACCGTTCACCCTCGTAGATGCAGTCGACGGGGCATTCGTCGATGCAGGCGCGGTCCTTGACATCGACGCACGGCAGGGCGATCACGTAGGTCACGGGCGGGTGGCTCCCTTCACGAGCACTGAGTTGTCCAGTCTACGCCTGCGGCGAGACGGGGAGCGGTTCGGGCGTCGGTCCCGCGGGACGGTCGTCGCGCCTGCGGGCGCGCTCCGGGAGCTTCGGCCACGCCACGACGAGGACGGCGATGAGGCCGGGGGCGATGGTCCAGACGAGGCCCGAGACGCTCTGCGGGATGAGGACGGAGCCACCGGTGCTCTCGAGCAGCAGGATCCCGATCATGAGGATGACCCCGAGCGCCGCTGCCGACGCTGCGAGCCGGTCTCCCAGGACGATCCGGAGTCCGATCAGGAGCATGGCCACACCGAGGATGCCGAGCACCAGCCCGACCGGGAGAGCGACACCGAGGACGGAGGGCGCCCAGGCGTGCGCGACCGTGCCGATGGCGCCGTACGCCAGACCGACGAGGAACGCGAGGACGATCCCGATCACCCGCGACGCCGTGGACGGCTCGTGCGGTGCGTCCGGCTGCGGCGGTGTCGGCGGGAACCAGCGGTCGTCGCCGACCGTGCGGCCGTCTGGGAGGCTGGGGTCGGGGGCCGGATCGGTCATCCGCCGATTGTATCTGGACACCCTCGGTGTCAGGCGCTATGGTCGACGTCGGATAAGGTTAGCCTTACCCAACCGCGTTCCGAAGTCGCAGCGCCCCGCCCGGACCACGGTCCCCGCCCGGCGCGCCCTCGGATGCAACCCCACCCCGCAGACGACGGCCTCCCCCGGGCGACCGCCTGCTCGACGCCCGAAAGTCCGGTCACGTGCTCGCGAACTACCTCATCGGCCTCCGCGAAGGCCTCGAAGCCGGCCTCATCGTCGGCATCCTCGTCGCCTACCTGAACAAGCTCGGCCGCCGGGACGTCCTCCCCCGGTTGTGGCTCGGCGTCGCCGTCGCGATCGTCGTCTCGCTCGGGGTCGGAGCGATCCTCACCTGGGGACCGTACGGGCTGAGCTTCCAGGCGCAGGAGATCCTCGGCGGCGGACTGTCCATCCTGGCCGTCGGGCTCGTCACCTGGATGATCTTCTGGATGGGGCGCAACGCCCGAGAGCTCAAGCACGACCTCGAGTCACGACTCGACGCCGCCGTCGCCGGGTCGGCGATCGGGATCATCGTGCTCGGTTTCATCAGCGTCGGCCGCGAGGGGATCGAGACCGCCCTCTTCATCTGGGCAAGCGTCAACTCCGGCGAGAACGCCGTCGTCGGCTCGATCGGCGCGCTCCTCGGCATCCTCACCTCCGTCGTCATCGCCTATCTCATCTACCGCGGATTCGTCCGCATCAACCTCGGGACCTTCTTCACGTGGACCGGCCTCTTCCTCGTCGTCGTGGCCGCCGGCGTCCTCGCCTACGGCGTCGGCGACCTCCAGGAGGCGGGCGTCATCCCCGGCTGGGGGCAGGCCGCGTTCAACCTGAGCGCCGTCGTCCCTCCGACGAGCTGGTACGGCACCGTCCTCGGCGGACTCTTCAACTTCACCCCCGCCCCGACGTGGGCACAGTTCGGTGCGTGGCTGCTGTACCTGATCGTCACGCTCGTCTGCTTCATCCGGGTCTCAGGACTCGGCCGTCGGCGCCCGACCTCGGTCACGAAACCGGTCACGACGAACGCCTGACCGGTCCCCGACCCACCACGAACCAAGCACCAGCACCTTCCGACAGGAGTCTCCATGCAGCACCGCATCATCGCCGGCCTCGCCGGCGCGGGCGTCCTCGCCCTCGCCCTCACGGGATGCGTCCCGAACAAGACGGGAAGCGACGCACTCACCGTCGCCATCACCGACGACTCGTGCTCGGTGTCCGTGGCGAAGGCGACGGCCGGTGCCGTGACCTTCTCGATCACCAACAACGGCACCGACGTCAACGAGTTCGAGATCCTCGCCTCGGACAAGCTGCGCATCGTCGGCGAGAAGGAGAACGTGACGCCGGGCCAGACGGTGTCCTACGTCGCACAGCTGAACCCCGGCACGTACTACACGGCCTGCAAGTTCCAGCTCGTCGGCGCACCGGTCGGCCTCGCCGAGTTCACCGTGACGGGCGAGAACGCCGCCGTCTCGAAGGACGAGCAGGCGCTCACCGACCAGGCCGTGACGAACTACGTCGCCTACATCAAGTCCCAGGTGGCCGAACTCGTGCCGCAGGTGAAGGCCTTCACCGACGCGTACGCCGCCGGCGACGACGAGACCGCCCGTCAGCTGTTCGCGACGACGCGCGTCTCGTACGAACGCATCGAGCCGACGGCCGAGGCCTTCGGCGACCTCGACCCGAAGATCGACTACCGCGAGGTCGACGCCGTGGCTGAAGGACTCGACTGGACCGGCTTCCACCGGATCGAGAAGGACCTCTGGCCACCGGCAGCCGACGCACTGAACTCCGACGGCACGAGCGCGCTGCTGGACTGGACGCCGTCGACGCCGGAGCAGCGTCAGCAGTTCGCCACCGGTCTCGTCGACGACGTGCAGCAGTTGTTCGACCTCGTCTCCGAGAAGGACTTCACCGTGAGCCTCGGCGACATCTCGAACGGCGCCATCGGTCTCCTCGACGAGGTCGCCGTCGGCAAGATCTCCGGCGAGGAGGACTGGTGGTCCCACACCGACCTCTACGACTTCGCGGCCAACGTGCAGGGAGCCGAGGTCGCGTTCGGCAACGTCAAGGACATCGCCGCGAGCAAGGGCGACGCGGGCACGAAGCTCGTCGGCCAGATCGAGACCGAGTTCACGGCACTGCAGGACCTGCTCGCGAAGTACGGCAGCCTCGACAACGGTTTCGTGAGCTACGACACCGTCACCGAGGAGCAGCGCAAGGAGCTCTCCGACCAGGTGAACGCCCTCTCCGAGCCGCTGTCGCAGCTCACCCACACGGTGCTCGGCGTCGCCGAGTAACACCGACCGGATCCACCGCCGCCTCCGCGGCGCGCCGGGCCGGAACCGCTCAGAGCATTCTGGGGGTTCCGGCCCTGCGGCCTTCCAGCCATCCCTGAATAGCATGAGGTCCGATGACCGAGCACACTCCCCCCACGCCCCCTGCACCCGAGGCAGGATCGGCGCCCACCGAACCTGGACCCGGCGCCGCGTCCGCACCGCCGAGCGACACCCCACGGCGCGGGCTGTCGCGACGGGCGCTGTTCGGCCTCGCCGGAGCAGGCGCCGCGGGGCTGGCGGCCGGAGCCGGGGCGACCGCGGCCATCACCGCAGCCGTGAGCGCCTCGGCGAGTGCCTCGGGCGTCACGACGGTCTACCCCTTCAGCGGGGCGCACCAGAGCGGGATCACCACGCCGGCGCAGGACCGCCTGCACTTCGCCGCGTACGACGTGTCGGCGGGGACCACCAGGGAGGAGCTCGTCGAGCTGCTCCAGGACTGGAGTGTCGCCGCGGCACGCATGACGCAGGGCCAGGAGGTCGCCGACGGTGGCGCCGTGGACGGCTCCCCGCTCGCTCCCCCGGTCGACACCGGCGAGGCGCTCGGACTGCCCGCCAGCGGGCTCACGATCACCTTCGGGTTCGGACCCACACTCTTCACCGCCGAGGACGGCACGGACCGGTTCGGCATCGCCGACCGGCGCCCTGCCGAGTTGGAGAAGCTCCCCCGCTTCACGGGCGACAACCTGCAGGCGGGCCTCACCGGCGGCGACCTCTGCATCCAGGCCTGCGCCGACGACCCACAGGTCGCCGTGCACGCGATCCGCAATCTGAGCCGCATCGCGTTCGGACGTGCCTCCATCCGCTGGTCGCAGCTCGGTTTCGGTCGCACCTCGTCGACCTCTACGAGTCAGGTCACCCCGCGCAACCTGTTCGGCTTCAAAGACGGCACTGCGAACGTCAAGTCCGAGGAGACGAAGACGGTCGAAGAGCAGGTGTGGGTCCAGGACGGGGACAGCGCCGCCTGGCTGAGCGGTGGTTCCTACCTCGTGGTCCGCAAGATCCGCATGATCATCGAGACCTGGGACCGCGCGCAGCTCCAGGAGCAGGAGCGGGTCATCGGTCGGAGCAAGGGCGAGGGCGCACCGCTGTCGGGCGGCAAGGAGTTCTCCGAGCCCGACTTCGAAGCGGTCGGGGCTACGGATCAGCCGCTCATCGACAAGCACTCGCACGTGCGCCTGGCGCACCCGACCCAGCTCAAGGGCACGAAGCTCCTGCGACGCGGATACAACTTCGTCGACGGCAACGACGACCTCGGGCGGTTGAACGCCGGACTGTTCTTCATGTCGTACCAGCGATCGCCGAAGCAGTTCATCGACGTGCAGCGCGCGCTGGCCACCGATGCGCTCAACGAGTACATCAAGCACGTCGGGTCGGCGATCTTCGCGGTGCCGCCGGGCGCGAACCAGGACGGCTGGGTCGGCGAGACGCTCTTCGCGTAGGACCTGCCCGGTCGCTGAGCCTGGTCTCTGAGCTTGTCGAAGTGCGCCCTTCGACAAGCTCAGGGACCGGAAGGGCGCTCAGGGACCGGAAGGGCGGCTACTTGACCGTCACCGTGTAGAGGATGCTGTCCGCCGAGGCGACGAGCTTCACGTCGTAGGCCGTCGTCGACAGCGTCACGATCGAACCGTCGCCGTTCGCGATCTCCCCGTCGACCGTGAAGCCCACCGCGACGAGCGCATCCTTGGCTGCGGTGGCCGCATCGGTCGCCTGCACCGTGACGACGAAGGTGTCCTTGCCGTCGACCGTCCCACGTCCGCCGTTGACCGTGCCGTCGACCACCGGGACCGCGTCGACGGGGTAGCCGTCCGGCAGCCCCTCGTCGAGGTTCACGTCGAAGTCGCCACCGGTGGCGTCGCGGATACCCTGCTCGACGGAGTCCTTGACGGTCGACTCGATGACGCTGCACCCGGCGAGCGTCGGAGCGAGGACGAGGGCGGCCAGCAGGGCGAGGGAGGCGGGTCGGCGCATGCGATCAGCTTAACGACCGGATGCCCGGTCTTCCTGAGAGGACCGGGCATCGGGTTGGAGCGGCTACTGCCTACTCGGACTGCTTCTTGAGACGCGAGTAGCTGCGCTGACGGGCCTGAGCGTCGAGCTCGACCTTGCGGATGCGCACGTGCTCGGGCGTGACCTCGACGCACTCGTCCTCGCGGGCGAACTCGAGGCTCTCCTCGAGCGTGAGGACACGCGGCGGCGTCATCGACTCGAAGTTGTCGGCCGAAGACTGACGCATGTTGGTCAGCTTCTTCTCCTTGGTGATGTTGACGTCCATGTCGTCGTTGCGCGAGTTCTCGCCGATGACCATGCCTTCGTAGACCTCTTCGGTCGGCTGCACGAAGAACGACATGCGCTCCTGCAGCGCGATGATCGCGAAGGGGGTGACGACGCCGGAGCGGTCGGCGACGATCGAGCCGTTGTTGCGCGTCGTGATCGCGCCGGCCCACTCGCCGTAGCCGTGCGCGAGCGCGTTGGCGATGCCGGTACCGCGCGTGGCGGTGAGGAACTCGGAGCGGAAGCCGATGAGGCCGCGCGACGGGACGATGAACTCCATGCGGACCCAGCCGGTGCCGTGGTTCGACATGTTCTCCATGCGACCCTTGCGAGCGGCGAGGAGCTGGGTGATCGCGCCGAGGTGCTCCTCGGGAGCGTCGATGGTCAGGTGCTCGTACGGCTCGTGGACCTTGCCGTCGATACGCTTCGTGACCACCTGCGGCTTGCCGACGGTGAGCTCGTAGCCTTCGCGACGCATCTGCTCGACGAGGATGGCGAGCGCGAGCTCTCCACGGCCCTGGACCTCCCACGCGTCGGGTCGACCGATGTCGAGGACCTTGAGTGAGACGTTACCGATGAGCTCGCGGTCGAGACGGTCCTTGACCATGCG